>NZ_JBFAVI010000144.1:0-17236 GCF_040679695.1 Micromonospora sp. NPDC052213 | reverse complement strand
CCCCCCGTCCCGGCTACTGCAGGAACGCCCCGAGGGGCGAGAGCAGCAGCCGGCCGAGCGCCGCGGCGGTGTCGTCCAACCGCGCGCGCTCACACTCGTGGGCGGCCGGGTCGTGCCGGCACCGCCAGATCTTCTGCGCGTTGCGCCAGGCGACGTCGCGGGTGTACTCGACCAGTTCCCCCTGGTACCAGTCGTCGATGTCGCCGTTGAGCATGTCGATGAGCAGCTGCCACCGCTCCAGGTAGCCGCGCCGCAGACCGGGGATCTTGTCCGCGAAGATGTTGTTGATCTCGAGGTAGTCGCGGTGCTGCTCGGTGCCGTCGACCGGCTCCGACTCCAGGCTGTCGAACGTGGTCACCAGCGCGAACGGCAGGTCGAAGTTGATGTGCGCGTTCACCCCGGCGGCCGCCGACGGCAGCGGACGGGCGTCCGGCCCGCGCATCCGTTCGAACAGGCACGTCCAGGCCTTCGGCGTGCCCGGGCTGGAGTCGGTCCACAGCCGCATGGCGTCGAAGTAGCGCGCGGCGAACTCCACGTCGAGCCGGGACAGGAACACCGGGTCGGAGAACCGGTCGTCGTAGAGCCCGTTCAGCACGCTCTCGGTGATCGTCAGATAGAGCTTGTTGAAGTCGGCCAGCGGGCAGCTCGCCTCCAACGGAGGCAGCCGGACCAGCAGGTCCTGGAGCTTGGTGAGGTGGTCGACCACCGCCGGCACGTCGGCGGGGTGGTCGGCGAGCAGGTCGACGACGTCCCGATGCACGGGCCCCCACACCGGTTCCGTCATCTCTCCTCCACAGTGGTTCCCGGCACCCCGTGCCGTCGGCGACGCTGCACAGCCTGCCAGCCGACGACCGTCGGCCGGATCAGTAGAACGACGTATCCGTACGCGCGTCAGGCGGGCCGGTTACGCAGGAAGATGGCGCTGGCCTGCACCCGGGTGCGGACCTGGAGCTTGTCGAAGATGTGCGAGACGTGCACGCCGATCGTCCGCTCGCTGATGAACAGCCGCTGGCCGATCTCCCGGTTCGTCAGCCCCTCGGCGACGGCGGCGAGCACCTCCCGCTCCCGCGCGGTCAGCACCGCCAACTCGTCGCCGTCCGGGCCGGCGGTCGGCTCGCCCGCGACCGGCCGGTCCTCCAGCGCCACCCGGGCCCGGCCCGCGAGGGTCCGGATCTCCGAGGTCAGCGGCACCGCGCCGAGCCCCTGCGCCGCCTGGTACGCCTGCCGCAGCAGCTTGCCCGCCGTGGCGCTGCGCTTGCGCCGGGCCAGCAGCGCCTCGGCCTGCCGCAGCCGCGAGTAGGCCGCCGGGTAGGGGTGGAGGCGCCGGTCCCACTGCGCCACCGACCGGGCCCACAGCTCCGGATCGCTGCTCTCCAGACGGCTCACCTCGGCGGCGCACAGCGCCAGGAACCCGTCGACCACGTCGCGCACCGGGCGGGCCGCGTGCTCGCTCTTGCGAGCCACCCGGTCGGCCACCTCCCGCAGCCGCCGCACCGCGGTCTCGTCCACCGCGATCGTCCGGCTGGCGTGCGCCTCCGCCTCGGCCCGCAGGCCGTGCCACACCAGCGCGGCGAGGATGCCCACGTCGTCGGAGCGGCTCTCGGTCAGGCCGCGCTGCACCGCCTGCCGGGCGAGGTCGTGCCGGCCCTGCCACATGGCCAGCCCCGCCCGCAGCGTGAGCAACGGGATCACGTGCCGCGCCCCGCCGCCGGCGAGCACCGTGGCCACGGCGTCCAGGTCGCGGTCGGCGGCCGCGATGTCGCCGTAGCCCACCGACAGCCGGCACCGGGCCAGCAGCAGCTCGACCGCGTCCGCGCCGGAGGGACGGTGCCGCAGCGCCGCCGCGACGACCTTCTCCGCCTCCGCCCACTGGCCCACGCGGAACAGCCCGTTGGTGGCGATGGCCAACAGCCGGGTCTCCCAGGTGCGGCCGAGGCCCAGCTCGGCCACCCGCTCGGCACCCCGGCGGGCGACGACGACGCCCTCCTCCAGCACGTTCAGCGGCCCGGTCAACAGCTCGGCCAGGTGCAGGTACGCGCAGGCCACGTCCTCGGGGCGGCCGGAACGCTCGGCGGTCTCCAGCGCCCGGCGCATCACCGCCAGCCCGGCGTCCGGGTCCTCCAGGTACGCCTCGGAGAACCCGAGGGCCGCGCTGGCCAGCACGACCTCCGACGTGGAGCCCTCGACCGCGGCGGACAGCCTCAGCGCCTCCCGGGCCCGCCGGCCGGCGTCGGCGTACCGGCCGAGGTGCAGCAGCAGCTCGGCCAGGTGGGCGGCGGCGGTGGCGCGTTCCCGGGGCGTGCAGTCGGCGGCCTCCAGGGCCCGCTGGTATTCCGCCTCGGCGAGCGCCGACCGGCCGGCGGCGGCCAGGTAGCGGGCCCGCCGGATGTGCAGCGCACAGGTCGACCGGTCGGCGCCGGAGCCGGCCAACTCCTCGAGCAGGGTCAGCGCGCGGGCGTGCTCGCCGCAGTGGTGGGCGGCCTCGGCCGCGCGCTCCAGCAGGGTCACCCGGTCCACGTCCAGCGGACCCACGCCGGGCGAGCCGGCCAGCTGCAACGCCACCGACCAGTGCCGGTGCGCCTCGGCCCAGCCGTGCAGCCGCTCGGCCTCCCGGGCCGCCGCCGTCGCCGCCGGCAGTGCCCGCGCCGGCTCACCGGCCAGCCGCCAGTGGTGCGCCAGGCGGGCCTGGTGCAGCTCCGCCGGGGCCGAGGTGAGCGCCTCGGCGTAGCGGCGGTGCAGGGCGGCCCGTTCGGCGGGCAGCAGCTCGTGCTCCAGCACCTCGGCGACCAGCCGGTGCCGCAGCCGGTAGCCGTCGTCCGCGCCCACCAGCAGCCGGTGCGCGACGGCCGCGCGGACCGCCTCGATCAGCTCGTCCTCGGGCAGCCGCGTCACCCGCGCAAGCAGCCAGTGCTCCACCGGCTCGACGCCGGCCGCGACCGCGTGCACCACGGCGTGCGCGTGCTGGGGCAGCGCGTCGACCCGGGCCAGGAAGATCTCGCGCAACGTGTCGGAGAGGCCGTCCCGGCCGTCGCGCAGGTCGCGGGCCAACTCCTCCACCACGAACGGGTTGCCGCCGCTGCGCCGCCACACCAGTTCCGCCGCCTCAGGGGCGAGCGGTCGGCCGACCACGGCGGCGGCGAGCTGGTCGGTGCCGGCCCGGTCCAACGGGACCAGGTCGAGCACCCGCACCGAGCGCAGCCGCCGCAGCTCGGTGAGCACCCGGCGCAGCGGGTGCGCGCCCTGCAACGACTCGGCCCGCACCGCGGCGAGCACGGACAACTGGAGGTCGCCGAGGCCGGCGAGCAGATAGAGCAGCAACTGTCGGGTGCTACGGTCGACCCACTGGAGGTCGTCCAGCACGAGCACCAGCGGACGCCCCTCGGCGATCAGGTGCAGCCCCCGGGAGACCCGCTCCAGCAGCGCCCCGGCGCCGTCCGGGCCGGCGGTCTCGTCGGCGAACATCTGCAGGAGGCCGCGGACGGCCGAGGACGTCCGGGCGTGGGAGCCGGTCAGCTCGGCGTCAAAGCGGCGCAACGCCTGCAGCAGTGGGTGCAGCGGCGACGCGTCGCCGATGTCCAGACAGGAGCCGGTGAGCACCAAGGCGCCCGCGTCGCGCAGCCGGGCGCCCACCTCGCGCAGCAGCCGGGTCTTGCCCACGCCGCTCTCGCCGGTGAGGAAGACCGCGGCGGTGTGCCCCTGCGCGACCTCGTCGAGCAGCGCGGACCGTACCGTCGTCACCAGGTCGGCCCGGCCGACGAGCGGTGCGGCGTCCACATCGCTGGCCATGGCACGCAGCCTAGTCACACGTCCGCGCACCGTTCTACGGGTCTTCTGCCCCTGTGGTACTCGTCGCGTCGACATTGCGACCGGAGGTTGCGGCTGGCCGACATACGTCGTTCTGCAGATCCCCCGTCGGCCCACAGGTGACAGTGTCCGAGGCATCGGCAGGCAACGGGGGGGAAAGGCGGGTGCGATGCCCATGCTCACCATCGTCGCCGGTCCGCAACGTGTCGCGGCAGCTGGTTGGCCGGCGCCGGAGGAGAGACGCATGGTCACCGTGCTGTTCGCCGACATCGTCGGGTCGACCGCGCTCGTCGACCGGCTCGACCCCGAGGACGTGCGGGCCCTGCAGCGCGCCTACTTCGCCACCGTCGCCGGGGTGCTGCGCCAGTGGCACGGGGTGGTCGAGAAGTACGTCGGCGACGCGGTCATGGCGCTGTTCGGGGCACGCGAGTCCGACGGGTTCGACGCGTACCGGGCGGTGCGGGCGGCGCTGGACATCCAGCGGGCCCTCGACCGGCGTCCCGTGCCCGGCGCGCCGCGGCTGCGGGTCCGGGTCGGGGTGGCCACCGGCGAGGCGCTGGTGGACCTCGCCGCGACGCACGACGGCGGGTACGGCGCGGCCAGCGGCGCGGTGACCAGCACCGCCGCCCGGTTGCAGGAGTACGCCCCGCCGGGGGGCGTGGCGCTCTGCGCGGCCACCCACCGGGCCACCGTGGGGCTGATCGACCAGCGCCGCGTACCGCCGGTGGCCCTCGCCGGCAAGGCGCTGCCGGTGGACGTGTGGCACGCCACCGGCGCCACCCGGCCGGTCCCGGCCCCGCACGAGGGCCCGCTGGTCGGGCGACGGCGGGAACTGGCGACCGCCCGTGACCTGATCGTCCGCGCCGTGCGGGACCGCAGCCCGCGCTGGCTGTCGCTGGTCGGTCCCGCCGGCAGCGGGCGCAGCCGGCTGCTGCACGAGCTGCGGCGCGCCGTCCCGACCGTGGACGACGTGCCGGTGCGCTGGTGCGTCGCGCACTGCCCGCCGTGCCCGGAGGCCCTGGCGCCCGTCGCCGACCTGGTGCGTGGGGTCGCCGGCCTCCGCGCGAACGATCCACCTCCGGTCGTACGCCGCCGGCTCGCCGCCGCCTTCGCGGGCCTGGTGCCGCCCGCCGGCCTGGCCGAGGCGGTGTCCGCGCTGGAGGGACTCCTGGCGGGCCCGGACACCCGCGAGGCCGCGCGGGGCGCCGAGGTGGCGCGGGAGGTGCTGCTGTCGCTCGCCGCCCGGGAGCCGCTGGTGGTGGCGGTGGACGACCTCGACCGGGCCAGCGGGGAGCTGAACCGCTTCCTGCACCGGCTCTTCGCGGCGGCCACCGCCCGGTCCCTGCCGCTGGCGGTCGTGGCGCTGCACCGTCCCGAGTGGGCGGACGTGCTGCCCGGGGCCCGGGACCACCGGCACCGGCTGGACGTGCCGCCGCTGCGCCCGCTGGAGACCGGCCGGCTGCTGCGTCACCTGCTGCGCCGGGCCGACCGGCCGGCGGCGGCGGCCGCGCGCCTGCTGCCGCTGGTCGAGGGCAACCCCGGCCGGGCCGCCGCGTACGTGGCGTCGCTCGACGTGACGCCGACCGCGTTGCCGCCCGTGCCCGAGTCGGTGCGCCGGGAGGTGGACGCCCGGCTGGACCGGCTCGACGGCGTCCGGCGGGCGGCGCTGACGGCGGTGGCGGCCCTCGGCGTCGCGGCCCTCGGCGCGGGGGTCACCGCGTCGGCGGTGGGGCGCCTGCTCGGCTGGTCGCCCGCCCGGGTGGTGCCGGAGCTGCGCGCCCTCGCCGCCTCGGGCCTGCTGGTCGGCCGCGCCGGCGGCGGGTACGCGGTCGCCGACCCGGTGCTGCGCGAGGTCGCGTACGCCCGGCTGCCGAGGGCGGCGCGGGCCGCGATCGCCGGGTGGGCCGGGCAGCCGTCGGATGCGGTGGCGCCGGCCCTCCCACCCGCCGCGGCGGCCGTGACCGCGTCGGGGGCCGTCCCGTCCTCCGCCCTGCCCGCCGGACGCGACCGCGCCCCGTCGGCCGGGCCGGCCCGGTCGGACTGGCGGAAGCGCCGCGAATGGAGGTCGGCGTGGGGGCTGCCGCGCGGGGCGCCGGCGGCGGCGTGACGGAGGGGCCGTCTCTCCCCCACGATCCACATTAGGCCGGTGCCGGCCCCGGGCGGTATCGGTCGGCTGACCGAGTGCGCGGGCCGGTTCCCCTTGGCTAGCTTCGTCCGATGCCTGTCGAAGAGATCACCGCCTCCGCCGCCGGCACCTGGACCCTCGGCGACCGCACCGTGCACCGGATGGGCTTCGGGTCGATGCGGCTGACCGTCGACCCGGACCGGGAGCGCGCCGTCCGCGTCCTGCGCCGGGCGGTCGAGCTCGGCGTCAACCACATCGACACCGCCGCCTTCTACGTCTCGCCGGGCGGGCCGCTCGGCGTCGGCACCGGCCCGCGCCGGTACGCCACCGAACTCATCCGGGAGGCGCTCGCGCCGTACCCGGACGACCTGGTCATCACCACGAAGGTCGGGCCGTCGTTCGACGCGGCGACCCGACACCGGGAGCTGACCCCGGCCGAGCTGCGCCGGGAGGTGGAGGAGAACCTGCGCCGCCTCGGCCGGGACCACCTGGACGTGGTCAACCTGCGGATCGTCCGGCGCGAGGGGCGGGACTCGGTGGCGGAGCGCTTCGCCGCCCTCGCCGAGCTGCGCGACGCCGGGCTGATCCGGCACCTCGGCCTGTCCAACGTGCGGGTGGACCACCTGGACGAGGCGCAGGCCGTCGCGCCGGTGGTCTGCGTGCAGAACGCGTACGCCCTCGACGCGAACCGGTGGGCCGACGACCTGTTGCGGGTCTGCGGTGAGCGCGGGGTGGCCTTCGTGCCGTTCTTCGCGATCGCCGGCGCCGGGCGGGAGGCGGGCGCGACCGGCGGGCACGACGACGCGGTGCGCGCGGTGGCCCGCGCCCACGGGGTGACCCCGCATCAGGTCCGCCTGGCCTGGACACTGCACCAGGGGCGGCACGTGCTGGCCATCCCCGGCACCGGCGACCCGGAGCACCTGGCGCAGAACGTGGCGGCCGGCGCGATCCGGCTCTCCGCCGACGACCTGGCCCGCCTCGGCTGAGCGGCCCCGTCGGCCCCGGCTCGGCTCGGCTGGGCGGAGCGGTCTGGCCCGCCTCGACCGGCGGAGCGGTCTGGCCCGGCCCGGGGCGGCTCAGCGGGCCGGCGGCCCGCCCCGCCGGAGTCCGGTCAGTGCTCGGCGAGGAAGGCCACGGCCCGCTCCCAGGTCTGCGCGGCGGCCGTCGCGTCGTGGTCGGGCAGGTGCGGGTCGGTGTAGAGGTGCCCGACGCCGGGATAACGGTGGACGGACAGCTCCGCGCCGGCGTCGGTCATCGCCCGCCGCCACTGCGCGACCTCCGGCTCCGCGTCGTAGTCGTCCGGGTCGCCCAGGTGCAGCTGCACCGGCAGGCCCGGCCGGACCGACTCCGGCTCGCCGCCGACGCCGGAGAGCAGCAGCAGCGCCGCCGCGTCGGGGCGCTCGGCGAGCATCGCGCCGGCCACCCCCGCGCCCATCGAGAAGCCGGCCAGCACCGCGTCGGCCGGCGCCTCGCGCAGGGCCTCCCGGGCCCGGTCCAGCACGGTGTCCTGGCCGATCTTGCGGAGCAGGGCGAAGCCGTCCTCCACCGTTTCGGCGGCCGGCGCGCCGTAGAGGTCGGGGGTGACGACCGTGTGCCCGGCGGCGCGCAACCGGTCGGCGGCGGTCAACACGGCCGGCCGCAGCCCGTAGACGGAGTGAAACAGCACGACATGTCCCATGGAGGCATCCTGCCCCACACCCCCGACCGGAATCGGCCGCCGCGCGGGCGGGACGGCGTCAGGCCAGCGACTCCAGCCGCCGCACCAGCTCCGCCGGCCCCGGCATCGCGGCGATCTCGGCGCTGACCTGCCTCGCCGCGTCGCGCAGCGCCGGATCGTCGACCAGCCGGGTCAGGGTGTCGGCGGTGATGTCGCGGGCCCGGACCGCGATTCCTGCGCCGCGCGCCGCCACCAGCTCGGCGTTGTGCCGCCGGTCGCCGGCCCCGACGGTGGCCAGCTGCGGCACCCCCGCGGTCAGCGCGGTGAAGACGCTGCCCGCGCCCCCGTGGTGGACCAGCGCCGCGCTCGCCGGCAGGGCCTCGGCGAGCGGAATCCAGTCGACGGTACGCACATTGCCGGGCAGCGCCCGGCGGGCCAGCCGCGCGTCCGGGCGGACCAGGACGAACTCGGCGTCGACCCGGTCGGCGGCCGCGACGACCGCCGGCATCGGCCCGGCGCTGCCGGGGCCGGCAACGGTGCTGCGGCTGACCAGCACCCGCGGGCGCTCCCCCGGCTCGCGCAGCCAGCCCGGCAAGTCGCCGCCGCCGGCGTGGGCGGCGTAGCGCATGGGCCAGCCGTCCTGGTGCCGCACGCTGGGCGGGGCGACGGCGATCGCGGCGGCCGGGGGCGGCAGCTCCGTCAGGCCGTGCCGGCGCAGGGCCCCGCCCAGGCGCGCGAGGGTGACCCGGACCAGCTCCCGGCCGTCGAAGAGGGCGTTCTCCTGGCGTACGGCGGGCACGCCGCGCGTCGCGGCGGCGAGCGCCCCGGCCACCGCGAACGGCTCGTGGACCACCAGGTCGGGCTTCCACCGCGCGGCGACGGCGACCACCCCGTCGGTGATCTGGTCGTTGACCGCGCCGAAGAGCAGCGCCGCGCCCCGGGTGCCGGCCGTGCCGGCCAGCTCGGCCCGGGCGATCAGCGGGTGGCGCAGCATGACGCCCCGGGCGATCCGGCCGAAGTCGAACGCCGGCGCGACATCACGCACCGGCAGCCCGGACCGCTCCGCCCGCAGGCCGTCGGCGGCGGTGGCGACGAGCACCTCGTGCCCGGCGTCGCGCAGCGCGGCGGCCAGCGGCAGCAGGGGGAAGACGTGCCCGATCAACGGCGCGGAGACCACCAGCACTCGCACCGCCCGATGCTAGCCGCGCCGGCAACGCCCGTGGGGGCGGCGAGGTCGGACGCATCGGCGCCGGCGCGAGGCTCAGCCGGCGGGCGTCGGCAGGGTGCGGCTGCGGCCCCGGAACTCGGCGACCACCTCGCCGCCGTCGCGGGTGACGGTGACGTCGTAGATGCCGCTGCGGCCGTACCGGGTGCGCTCGGTGGCGCGGGCGGTCAGCAGGTCGCCCTCGCGGGCGGGACGGACGAAGGTGATCTCGCCGCCGGCGGCGACGGTGACCGGACCGTGGCTGTTGCAGGCCAGCGCGAAGGCGGTGTCGGCGAGCAGGAAGACGAAGCCGCCGTGGGCGATCGCGTGGCCGTTGACCATCGCACCGGTCACCCGCATCCGGGCCACCGCCGCCCCGTCGGCGGCGTCCACCAGCTCGATGCCGAGCCCCTTCGACGCCGCGTCGGCGTCGAACATGTCGTACGCGGCGTTACGCCCCGCCATGTCAGCCGCCCCGCCGCTGGTCGACGATCCGTCGCATCTTGCCCATCGACCGCTCCACCCCGTCCGGGGCGACCACCTCGACCGCCACGCTCACTCCGATCGTGTCCTTGACCAGCCCGACCAGCGCCCCGCCGGCCCGCTCGGCGGCCTCGACGGCCACCCCCGCCCGCCGCTCCACCCGGACGGTCAGCGTGTCCATCCGCCCCTCCCGCCCGAGGACGCACTGGAAGTGCGGCGAGAGCTGCGGCGTACGCAGGATCAGCTCCTCGATCTGGGTGGGGAAGACGTTCACCCCGCGCACGATCATCATGTCGTCGCTGCGCCCGGTGATCTTCTCGATCCGGCGCATCGGGCGGGCGGTGCCGGGCAGCAGCCGGGTCAGGTCGCGGGTCCGGTAGCGGACGACGGGCATGGCCTCCTTCGTGAGCGAGGTGAGCACCAACTCGCCGCGCTCGCCGTCGGGGAGCACCTCCCCGGTGACCGGGTCGACGATCTCCGGATAGAAGTGGTCCTCCCACAGGTGCGGCCCGTCCTTGGTCTCCACGCACTCGTTGGCCACGCCCGGGCCCATCACCTCGGAGAGGCCGTAGACGTCCACGGCGTGCATGTCGAGGCGCTGTTCCATCTCCCGGCGCATGTCCTCGGTCCACGGCTCCGCGCCGAAGACACCGACCTGGAGCGAGGTGGCGCGCGGGTCGATCCCCTGCCGCTCCATCTCGTCCACGATCGCGAGCATGTAGCTGGGGGTCACCATGATGACCTCCGGCTCGAAGTCCCGGATCAGCATCACCTGGCGTTCGGTCATCCCGCCGGAGACGGGGATGACGGTGCAGCCCAGCTCCTCCGCGCCGTAGTGCGCGCCGAGCCCGCCGGTGAACAGCCCGTAGCCGTACGCGACGTGGACGCGGTCGCCGGGGCGGCCGCCGGCGGCCCGGATCGACCGGGCCATCAGCCGGGCCCAGGTCCGCAGGTCGTCGGCGGTGTAGCCGACCACCGTCGGCCGGCCGGTGGTGCCGGAGGAGGCGTGTACCCGGGCGATGCGTTCGCGCGGCACGGCGAACATGCCGAACGGGTAGTTCTCCCGCAGCTCCGCCTTGCCGGTGAACGGGAAGCGGGCCAGGTCGGCCAGGTCCCGGCAGTCGTCGGGGTGCACCCCGGCGGCGTCGAAGGCGCGGCGGTAGTGCGGCACGTTGTCGTACGCGTGCCGCAGCGACCAGCGCAGCCGTTCCCGCTGCACCGCCCGCAGTTCGTCGACGCTCGCCCGCTCGATCGGTTCCAGGTCCTCGGGGCGCGGGGTGCGGTCCTGCATCGGTGCCTCCTGCACGTCACGCTGGCGCGGCGGCGGGGGTCGCGTACCGACACGTCCGGATCGCCCCGGAACCGGGCCGCCCCGCCCGCCGATCTTGGTACCGTACGCCGGCCGGCGGTGCGGCACCACCGGCGGTCGGGACGGCCGGCGGGCCCGGCGGTCAGACGGTGGGCAGCGTCTTGCCGATCGCGGAACGCTCCTCGATCGCCCGATGGGCGTCGGCGGCCCCGTTGCAACGGGAAGGTCCGGCCGACCAGGGGCGCGACCGGCCCCGCCACGGCGCGTTCCAGGTAGCCGCCCCGCTCGTCGGTCCTGGTGACCACCCGCCGGCCGGTCCAGCCCGGGTCGACCCCCGCGCCGACCGCGCCGACGGTGCCGGCGACCCCGAGCCCCGGCCGGTACGGCGGCCGGACGGGGAAGTATGTCACCCTCCACATCGCTCGCCGACGTGGTCAAGCCTCCGAGGTGAAGCGGGCTTGAGGTCAACGGGCGGCGTCGTGGCGCCGCCCACACGTCACGGGTTCTCCGGGTCCAGGTCGCGCTCGCGCAGCAGCGCGTCCAGCTTGGCTTCGATCCGCTCGTCGGACTCGCGGGACTGGGACGAGCCCCAGTAGTAGAACAGGGCCAGGCCGGCGGCCTGCCAGATCAGCTGGAGGAACTCGGACTGCCAGTTCTCGAAGGTGGAGGCGAGGAACTGCGGCAGGAAGTCCGCCCAGGCGAAGGACTGGCCGTGCTGGCTCGCCTCGTTGCTCTCCGCCACCGCCTGGAAGACGAACTGGCCGATCCAGGAGAACAGGAACAGCGCCCCGGTCACCAGCGCGAACGCGTACGCCCGGGGCCAGCGCGGCTTGCGGAACGGCGGCCCCCCGGCCCGTCTGGCGTTGCGGCGCGGGCTTCCCCCGTCGGACGCTGGACCGGCCGGACGCACGTGGGCCGGCGTCGTCGTTTCCGCCATCACGACCCCCTCTCGACAATCCCCTGTCGGGCATGTGCCCCGGGTCGGCGCTGCCAAAACGGCGGGTCGGCGTGGCGTGCGGTGGTCGGCGTGGCGGCGTGGCGTACGGCGGGTCAGCGGGACGCCGGGAGCCGGTGCAGCGCGTCGACCAGCGGGGCGAGCTCCGGTGCGGCCTCGGCCTCGGCCAGCGCCTCGGCCAGCACCCGGTCGTGGGTGGGGCGGGCCTGGGCGAGCAGCTCGCACCCAGCGGGGGTGAGCTCGGTGTAGATGCCGCGTCGGTCGTCGGCGCAGAGGACCCGGGTGAGCAGGCCGCGGTCCTCCAGGCGGGTGACCAGCCGGGTGGTGGCGCTGTCGGAGAGCGCGG
This sequence comes from Micromonospora sp. NPDC052213, assembly GCF_040679695.1. Classification (NCBI taxonomy): domain Bacteria; kingdom Bacillati; phylum Actinomycetota; class Actinomycetes; order Micromonosporales; family Micromonosporaceae; genus Micromonospora; species Micromonospora sp. NPDC052213. Next base: position 5,353 of record NZ_JBFAVI010000144.1, on the reverse strand, counting down.
CGGCCCGGGCCAGCTGCCGCATCCGCATGTGCCAGCCGTCCTGGCGGGAGAGCGCGTCGAGCACCGTGTACTCGACCACGGAGAGCTGGTGCCCGGCCTGGAGCGCGCGTTCCAGGGACGCCTCGATGAGGCCGTGCAGCGCGGCGAGGGTGCGCCAGCCCTGTGCGCGGACCTCCACGGCGTCGTCACCGATGCCCATCCGACCTCCTCGCGGTGTGACCTGCTCGACCCTCAGCCTAGCAGGCTTGCGCCGATATCCCGCGCGTGCAACTATTTCGTTGCTTCCGCGTGTAGTTGCATGCGCCAGCTATCTGCCTCTCTCTCCTGGAACGGAAGACCATGTCTGGACGGAACCGGTCCCTGCCCGGTGGACTGCTCGCGCTGGCCGTCGGCGCCTTCGGCATCGGCCTCACCGAGTTCGTGATCATGGGGCTGCTGCCCCAGGTGGCCGCCGACTTCGCGGTGACCGAGTCGGTCGCCGGGTGGCTGATCTCCGGCTACGCGCTCAGCGTCGCGATCGGCGGCGTGGCGCTGACCGCGGCGGTCACCCGGCTGCCGCGCAAGCCGGTGCTGCTCGGCCTGATGGTGCTCTTCATCATCGGCAACCTGCTCTCCGCCCTGGCCGACGGCTACGGCGTGATGATGGCCGGCCGGATCGTGGCCGCGCTCTGCCACGGGGCGTTCTTCGGCATCGGCGCCGTGGTCGCCGCCGGACTGGTCGCGCCGGCCCGGCGCGCGGGCGCCATCGCGCTGATGTTCGCCGGGCTGACCACGGCCAACGTGCTCGGCGTACCGTTCGGCACCTTCCTCGGCCAGCACCTCGGCTGGCGGTCGACGTTCTGGGCGATCACCGGCATCGGCGTGGTCGCGCTCGCCGGCCTGGCCCTGCTCGTCCCGGCCCGCCCGACCGGCGACGCCGACCGCCCCGCCGACGGGCTCCGCGGCGAGTTGCGCGCCTTCACCCATCCGCAGGTGTGGCTGTCGCTCGCGGTGACCGTTCTCGGCTTCGGCGGCATGTTCGGCGCGTTCACCTACATCGCGTACACCCTGACCGAGGTCAGCGGCTTCGCCACCGGGACGGTGCCGTGGCTGCTGGTGCTCTTCGGGGTGGGCCTGTTCGCGGGAAACCTGCTCGGCGGTCGCGCCGCCGACGTGTCGCTGTCGCGCACCCTGGTCGTCGTGCTCGCGGCGCTGACCGTGGTGCTCGCGTTCTTCGCCCTGACCGCCGGCAGCCAGCCGCTCACCGTGGCCTCGCTGCTGCTGATGGGCGGGTTCGGCTTCGCCACCGTTCCCCCGCTGCAGATGCGGATCATGAGGTACGCCCACCAGGCGCCGACGCTGGCCTCCGGGGCGAACATCGCGGCCTTCAACGTCGGCAACGCCCTCGGTGCGTGGGTGGGCGGGACGACGATCGCGGCCGGGCTCGGCTACACCGCCCCGATCTGGGCGGGCGCGGCGGTCACCCTGGCCGGCCTGGGCGTGCTGCTGGCCGCCCTGCGACTGGCCCGCCGGCAGTCCGTGGCGCGGCCGGCGGAGCGGGAACTGGTCGCCTCGACCTGACCGACCGGCGGCAGCGGGGCCGGTCGGACCCGGCCCCGCCGGCCCGACCCGGACCATCGCACTGCAATCTTGTCGCTGTTGCAAATTATTGGCAACAAGGTCTGGACATCGCTCCGGGACGGTAACTAGCCTCATCGCCATGAGTCCTTACATCAGCAACGTCGCCGCCTGGCAGGAGAGCTGGGACCGGCAGCAGGAGGCGTACCTGCCGGACCGGGAGCACCGGTTCACCGCGATGCTCGACGCGGTCGAGGCGGTCCTCGACGGCGGGCGACCCCGCCTGCTCGACCTGGCCGGCGGCACCGGCACCATCTCGGCCCGCGCGCTGCGCCGCTTCCCCGACGCCGAGATCACCCTGGTCGACCTCGATCCCGCGCTGCTGGCCATCGCCAGGTCGACGTTCGGCGACCGGGTCACCGTGGTCGAGGCCGACCTCGGGCAGCCGGAGTGGACGGCCGCGCTGCCGGTGCGGGAGTACGACGCGGTGCTCACCGCCACCGCGCTGCACTGGCTGCCGGGCGAGCGGCTGGCCCGCCTCTACGCCGAACTGCACGGCGTGCTGCGCCCGGGCGGGATCCTGCTCAACGCCGACCACATGCCCGACGACGCGCTGCCGGAGCTGACCAAGCGCCTGCTGGACAGCGCGCGGCCCCGGCGCGAGGCCCGGTACGCCAGCGGCGCCGTGCTCTCCTGGTCGGACTGGTGGGAGCGGGCCGCGGCCGACCCGGCGCTCGCCCCACTGGTGGAACGGCGGCGGGAGATCTACCCGACCGGGCACAGCCCGGAGTGGAACCCGCCGGCCTCCTGGCACCTGGCGGCGCTGACCGACGCCGGCTTCACCGAGGCCGGCGTGGTCTGGCGCGGCGGCGCCGACGCCGCCGTCGCGGCGGTGCGCTGACGCCGGCGCACCACGGCACGGGTCGGCCGTCCGCGGCCGACCCGGCGTTATGCTGCGGCGACGGCCGGATGGCGGCCGACGGCACCGTGGGAGGAGACGTGACCGGCCCGTCCGAGCCGTCGCGCGTCGACCCGGACGTCGACCTGCGGGTCCCGTCCGACCGCGACGAGCTCACCGCGCACCCGGCGGCGGTGCTCGCCGCCATCTCCGCCGGGGGTGTGCTCGGCGCGCTGGCCCGGGCCGGCCTGCAGGCCGCCGTCCCGTACTCCCCCGCCACGTTCGGCTGGGCCACCTTCGGCGTCAACGTGAGCGGGTGCCTGCTCATCGGTGGCCTGATGGCGGTGCTCGGCCACGCCGGCGGCGGCCGACCGCTGGCCCGCCCGTTCCTCGGCGTGGGCGTGCTCGGCGGGTACACGACCTTCTCCACCTACGCGGTCGACGCGCACCAGGCGCTGCTCGCCGGCGCCCCCGGCACCGCGCTGGCCTCCCTCGGCGCCACGCTGGTCGGCGCGCTGCTCGCGGTCTGGGCCGGCGAGGCCGCCACCGGGCGGCTGCTCGCCCGGAGCCGCCGGTGACCGCCCTGCTCGTGGCGCTCGGCGCGGCGCTCGGCGCCCCGCTGCGCTACCTCGCCGACCGGGCCGTGCAGGCCCGCTTCGGCACCGGGTTCCCGTGGGGCACGCTGACGGTCAACGTACTCGGGTCGCTGCTGCTCGGCGCGGTCACCGGCCTGCCGGCGGACCCCGCACTCACGGCGCTGGTCGGCACCGGCTTCTGCGGGGCGCTGACCACCTGGTCCACCCTGAGCTACGAGACGCTGCGGCTGGCCCGGGCGGGACGGCGGCACGCCGCGCTGGCCAACGTGGCCCTCAGCGTCGCCGCCGGCCTCGCCGCGGCCACCGCCGGCTACGCCCTCGCCCGCGCGGCCACCGGCTGACCGGCCGCCGTGCCGGTCTCCCGCAGCCGCACCACCGGTCCGAGCACGAACACCGCCGGCGGCCGGACGTCCTCCCGCGCGGCCAACCCGCCCACCTCGTCCAGCCGGGACGACCAGGTGCGCTGCCCCGGCTGGCCGCCGTCGACCACGACGAGCACGGGAGTGTCCGGGGCGCGGCCGTGCTCCACCAGCACCGCCGCGATCTTGGCGATGGTGTCCACCGCCATCAGCAGCACCACGGTGCCCCGGGACCGGCCCAGCGCCACCCAGTCCACCAGGGAGTCGGGATGCCCCGGCGGCAGGTGCCCGGAGACGACGGTCACGTCGTGGGCGACGCCCCGGTGGGTGACCGGGACGCCGGCCAGGGCCGGCACCGCCACCGCGCTGCTCACCCCGGGTACCAGCACGGTCTCGACCCCGGCCGCGGCGCACGCCTGGACCTCCTCGTGGCCCCGGCCGAAGACGTACGGGTCGCCGCCCTTGAGCCGGACCACCCGCTTCCCCGCGCGGGCGTACGCGATCAGGGTGTCGTTGATGGTGTCCTGCGGCATCGACGGCCCGCGCGGCACCTTGGCGGCGTCGACCACCACCACGTCCGGGCGCAGCCCGGTGAGCAGCCCGCGCGGGGCGAGCCGGTCGGTGACCACCACGTCGGCGCTGTCCAGCAGGGCCTTCCCCCGTACGGTGATCAGGTCGTCGGGGCCGGGACCGCCGCCCACCACCGCGACCTGTCCCGGGCGCAGGCCGGGCCGCTGGTCGTGGTGGTGGTCCCCGTGATGGTGGTGGTCCCCGTGATGGTGGTGGCCGTGGCCGTCGACCGGGTCGTCGGGGTGGTCGTGCGGGGTCTGCGGCCGGCCCACCTTGTCGGCGAAGCCCGGCATCAGCACCCGGTACGCGCAGGTGTCGCAGTTCATCCGGATGTCGCCGCGGCGCGCCTCGGCGTGCCGTTCGAGGACGAGGTCGGCGAGGGCGTCGCAGTCGCCGATCAGGTCGGCCACCCGCACGTCCAGCTCGGGGTGGGCGGCGGCGAAGTCGGCCGACTGGGCGACGATCCGGTCGGGCAGCACGCCGGCGAAGAGGAAGTACGGCGCGACGACGATGCGCCGCGCGCCGAGCCGGCGCAGCCGGTCCAGCACCGCCGGCACCGACGGCTCCGCGAGCGAGATGAAGCCCGGCTCGACGCCGGCGTAGCCGCGCCCCTCCCAGAGCAGCCGGGCCACCTTGGCCACCTCGGCGTTGGCGTCCGGGTCGGTGGAGCCGCGCCCGATCAGCGCCACCCAGGTGCCGGCCCGGTCGGCGCCGGCCAGCGCGGCGTCGATGCGCTGCTCCAGGGCGGTGTGCAGCAGCGGGTGCGGGCCCAGCGGCCGGCCGTAGGCGTAGCTGAGCCCGGGGTGGCGCTGCCGCTCGCGGGCCAGCGCGGCGGGGATGTCGCCCTTGCCGTGGCCGGCGGCGGTCAGCACCAGCGGCAGCGCCACCAGCGACCGGTGTCCCCGGTCGACGAGCGCGCCCACCGCGTCGGTCAGCGGCGGCCGGGACAGCTCGATGAAGCCGCCCTCGACGTCGCCGACCGCGCCGGCGGCGCGCCGGCGGACCCGCTCCACGAACGCCACGAACTGGTCGACCCCGGCCGCGCTGCGCGTGCCGTGCCCGACGATGACCAGAGCGGTCACTGCTCCTCCTCCACGTACAGCAGGGCGTTGAGGGCGGCGGCGGCGACCGCCGAGCCGCCCTTCTCGCCCCGGTTGGACACCCCGGGCAGGCCGCTGGCCCGCAGCGCCGCCTTCGACTCGGCGGCGCCCACGAAGCCCACCGGCAACCCGACGACCAGCGCCGGCCCGGCGTCCAGGGTGATCAGTTCCTCCAGCGCGGTCGGCGCGCAGCCGACCACCCACACCGCGCCGGGGCCGACCCGCTCCAGGGCGAGCCGCACCGCCGCCGCCGACCGGGTGATCCCGGCCGCG
>NZ_JBFAVI010000143.1:0-17519 GCF_040679695.1 Micromonospora sp. NPDC052213 | reverse complement strand
CGACGACGCGCTGTTCCGGCCGGTGCCGGCGACGGACGAGGCCCGCGCGGTGCTCGGGCACCGGGGGCGCTGCACCGTCATGTTCGCCGGCAACAACGCCGCCGCGCTCAGCCGCACCGCCGTCACCGCCCCCGGCGGCGGCTGGCCAGCGCGGCGACCGGCGCCAGCGCGGCCAGCCCGACGAGGCTGGTGGCGAGTACGCGGGCAGCCCGGGAGGGCCGCTGCGGGCGTTGCCCCCACCGCTGCTCGGGGCGGGCGGTCACCCGCTCACCGCGCAGGCCGGCCCGCAGCAGTTCGGCGAGGTGGATCGCGGAGCGGCCGCCGGTGGCGCTCTGCTCGACCTGCGTACGGCAGCTGAAGCCGTCGGCCAGGATGACGTCCGTGTCGGCGGCGCCCCGGACGGCCGGCAGCAGGACCCGCTCGGCGCAGGCCACGGAGACCTCGTAGTGTCCCGCCTCGAAGCCGAAGTTGCCGGCCAGCCCGCAGCAGCCCGAGTCGAGGAGTTCGGCCTGGACCCCCGCATCGGTGAGCACCGCCTGGTCCGCGGTGGTGCCGAGGACGGCGTGCTGATGGCAGTGGGTCTGGATCAGTGCGTGCGCGGGCAGCTTCGGCGCCTGCCATCCGGGGCTGTGGTCGTGCAGCAGCTCGGCCAGGGTGACGGTCTGCTGCCGCAGACGGTGTACGTCCTCGTCGCCGGGGAAGAGTTCCCGGGCGTCGCTGCGGAACACCGCGGTGCAGCTCGGTTCCAGCCCCACGATCGGGGTGCCGGCCCGCAGGTGGGGTCGGAGCACCTCCACCGTCCGCCGCAGCACCTTCTTCGCCATGCCGAGCTGTCCCGTGGAGATCCAGGTGAGCCCGCAGCAGACCGGCTGCTCCGGCACCCGGACCCGCCAGCCCGCCGCCTCCAGCACCTCCACGGCCGCCTGGGCGATGCCCGGCTGGAAGTGGTTGGTGAAGGTGTCCGGCCAGAGCATCACCTCGCCGCGCCAGCCGTCGCCGGTCGGCCAGCGGTCCGCGAACCAGTGCTGGAAGGTCTCGGCAGCGAAGACCGGGATCTCCCGGCGCTGGTCGATGCCGCCGGCCAGCTTGGCGATCCGGCTCAGCCCGGGTGCCTGGGCCAGCGCGTTCACCACGCGGGGCGCCCGGGCGGCGACCGTGGCCACCGCCGGCAGCCAGCCCATCGAGTAGTGCGGGCGGGGCCGGAGCCGGCCCTGGTAGTGATGGGACAGGAACTCCGCCTTGTACGTCGCCATGTCCACGTTGACGGGGCAGTCGGACTTGCAGCCCTTGCAGGCCAGGCAGAGGTCGAGCGCGTCGCGGACCGCCTCGGAGCGCCAACCGTCGGCGATGGTGCCGCCGCGGGCGGTGCCGTCGAGCATCTCGAACAGCAGGCGTGCCCGGCCCCGGGTGGAGTGCTCCTCCTCCCGGGTGACCATGTAGGACGGGCACATCACCCCGCCGTGCGGTCGCCGGCACTGGCCGACGCCCACGCAGCGCAGCACCGCCCGGCCGAAACTGCCGTCGTCGTTCGGATAGTGGAAGTGGGTCGCCACCTGGCCGTGGTTGTAGTCGACGCCGAGCCGCAGGTGGCTGTCCAGCGGGTAGGAGGCCACCAGCTTGCCCGGGTTCATCCGGTCGTCCGGATCGAAGATCGCCTTGAACTGCCCGAACGCGCTGACAAGCCGGTCGCCGAACATCTTCGGCAGCAGTTCGCCGCGGGACTGCCCGTCGCCGTGCTCGCCGGAGAAGGAGCCCCCGTAGGAGACCACCAGATCCGCGGCGCGCTCGACGAACGAGCGGAACTGCCGCACCCCCTCGGCGGTCGTCAGCTTGAACGGGATGCGGGTGTGCACGCAGCCCTGCCCGAAGTGCCCGTAGAGCGAGGCCTGTTCGAAGCCGTACTCGCGGAACAACGCGTCGAGATCGCGCAGGTAGTCGCCGAGCCGCTCGGGAGCGACGGCCGAGTCCTCCCAACCCTCCCAGGTGTCGGGTTCACCCGGCACCCGGGCGGTGGCACCGAGTCCGGACTCGCGGACCAGCCACATCTGGCGCTCGTCGGCCTCGTCGTCGAACCGGTGCGCGGTCGGCCCGCCGTCGCGGCACAGATCGTTGATCATCCGCTCGGCCGCGGCGTCGGCCTCCTCGCGGGTGTCGCCACCGAACTGCACCATCAGCCAGCCGCCGCCCGCGGGCAGCTTGTGCAGCGCCTCCGGGTGCAGGTGCTTACGCTTCTCGAAGTTGATCAGCTTGTCGTCGAGCCCCTCCAACGCGATCGGGTCGTACGGCAGGACCCGCGGCACGTCGTCTCCGGCGGTGGCGATGTCCGGGTACGACAGGAACACCATCGACTTGGCCCGGGTCACCGGCACCAGCGTCAAGCGGGCCCGCAGCACGGTGACCAGCGTCCCCTCGGAGCCGACCAGCGCCTGTGCGACGTGGAAATTCTTCTCCGGCAGCAGACTGTCCAGGTTGTATCCGGAGACCCGGCGCGGGATGCGCGGGTAGCGGGTGCGGATGTCGCTCTGGTACTCGTCGCGCAGCGCCCGCAGTTGGCGGTAGATCTCGGCCTGCCGACCGCCCCGTCGCTCGATCTCGGCGTACTCCTCGTCGCTGGTCTCGCCGACCCACATCCGGGTGCCGTCGTAGAGCAGTACCTCCATCTCGACAAGGTTGTCGACCACCTTGCCGGTGTGCTGCGCGCTGGAGCCGCAGGAGTTGTTGCCGATCATCCCGCCGATGGCGCAGTGGCTGTGGGTGGACGGGCGCGGACCGAACTCCAGCCCGTGCGGTGCCAGCAACTCGTTGAGCGTGTCGAGCACGATGCCGGGCTCCACCAGGCAGGTGCCGGCCTGCGGGTCGACCTCCAGCAGCCGGTTGCAGTACTTCGACCAGTCGATGACCACCGCCACGTTGGTCACCTGTCCCCCCAGGCTGGTACCGCCGCCCCGGGAAAGCACCGGCGCGCGGTGGCGGCGGCAGACGGCGACCGCGGCCACCGCCGCCTCGACGGTCCGGGGCACCACCAGGCCGAGCGGCACCTGGCGGTAGTTGGAACCACCGGTGGCGTACGCGGCCCGTGAGCCGGCGTCGAAGCGCACCTCCCCGTCCACCTCGGCGCGCAGGTCCGCGGCGAGCGCGGCCAGGTCGGCGTGGTACGCCGGCTCGGGCGGCCGCAGGACGGGCCCGGGCAGGGACACCGGCTCCGCGGCCGGAGCTGCCCTGCGTGCCGTACCGGTGACTCGCCGGGTCATGACCGCAGCTCGTTGATCTTGTCTCGGGCCACGGTGGCGAGGGTGGCGACCTTGTGCGGCTGGCCCCGCAGGAACGCCTCGGTGAAGTGCTTGGCCTGTTCGTACCGGACCTTGCCGGGCATCGGCGGTTCGTCCGGGTTGACGTCACAGTCGACCAACGCCGGGCCCGGATGCGCCAACGCGCCACGGATCGCGTCCGGCACCGCCTTCGGGTCGGTGACCTTCACGCCGTACCCACCGCAGGCCCGTGCCCACGCGCCGAAGTCGGCCTCGGGCTGCCGGTGCCGCACCGCGTACTCCGGGTAGCCGAGCACGATCTGCTCCCAGAGGATCTGGCCGTACGAGTTGTTGTTGTTGATCACCACCTTGATCGGCAGCTCGTGCCGCACGGCGGTGAGGAACTCGGCCATCAACATGGCGAAGCCGCCGTCGCCGACGAACGCGATGACCTGCCGGCCGGGGAACGCGTGCTGCATGGCGATCGCGTACGGCAGGCCCGGCGCCATGGTCGCCAGGTTGCCGGAGAGGTAGAACTCGCGGCCGCCGCGGATGGTCCAGTGCCGCGCCGCCCAGGTGGCGATCGTGCCGGAGTCGCAGGTGAGGATGGCGTCCGAGGTGGCGGCCGCGTCGATGCAGCTGATCAGGTACTGCGGGGCGATCGGATCCCGCCCCGGGTCCTGCAGGGCGACCATGTCCGCGCGCCAGGCGTCCCGCGCCCGCTGGTACTTCGTCAGGAAGGACCGGTCCGAGTGGGCCTGGAGCATCGGCAGCAGCTGCCGCAACGCCAGCTTCGCGTCCGCGGTCACCGCCGCCTCCACCGGCAGGCGCAGGCCGATCAGGCTCGCGTCGATGTCGATCTGCACCACCTTGGCCTGCCCCGGCGCGGGCAGGTACTTCCCGTACGGGAACGAGGTGCCCACCATCAGCAGGGTGTCGCACTCCTCCATCAGCTCCTCGCTCGGCTTCGTGCCGAGCAGGCCGAGGCCGCCGGTGGTGAGCGGATGGTCGTCCGGCACCACCAGCTTGCCGGGCAGCGTCTTGACGATCGGGCTGGCCAGCGCCTCGGCCACCGCGAGCACCTCGTCCCGGGCGTGGCGGGCGCCGACGCCCACCAGCATGGCCACCCTCTTCCCGGCGTTGAGCACCTCCGCCGCCCGGGCCAGGTCGACCTGCGCCGGTGCCACCGGCGGCTGTGACACCACGGCGCTGCTCGCCGGTGGCACCCCCGGGCTGACGTGCCGGTAGGGGTCCTCGCCGACGGCGGCGACCTGCACGTCGTTGGGGAAGGTCAGATGGGCGACGCTGCGCCGCGCCAGGGCGTGCCGGATGGCGATGTCGACCACGCCGGGCACCTGCAGGGGGTTGGTGACCATCAGGTTGTACGCCTCCGCCACGTCCTGGAAGAGCAGCGCCGTGTGTACCTCCTGCTGGTAGTGGGAGCCGAGCACGGACGTCTCCTGCATGCCGGTGATGGCGAGCACCGGGACGTGGTCGAGCTTGGCGTCGTAAAGCCCGTTGAGCAGGTGAATGGCGCCCGGCCCGGAGGTGGCGGCGCACACCCCGATCCGGCCGGTGGCCTTGGCGTACCCGGTGGCCATGAAGGCCGCCGCCTCCTCGTGGTGCACCAGCACGAACCGCAGCCTCTCCCGCTGCCGACGAAAGCCCTCCATCAGGCCGTTGATGCCGTCGCCGGGGAGGCCGAAGACGGTGTCGACGCCCCACTCCACCAGTCGTCGGGCAAGGCCTTCGCCTACGATCTCCTGCACGTCACGCCTCCTGAATCCGTACCCCGCGGTCCCGGACGGCCACCCGACATCCGATCCGTCGCGAGCTACCCGTGACGATTCGCGGCAAACGTCCGACCTGACGTTTTCGGCAGAGCGGCGGTGACATGCCGGACGGATGCCACCGGACGAAGACCCGTGGGCTGCGACCACGGCGGTGAGGTGGAGCAGGATCGCCTCCGTCGCGACCCCAGAGCAGCTCGCCCGGCTGTCCACCGGACAGTTCACCGCCGATCGCCCCCGACCGGCTGCGGCAGGATGCAGCTCGGCCAGAACCGGGCGGCCCGCGACCGCTCAGCCGCGGCGGCGGCGCGAGATCAGCAGGCCGAGGACCAGACCCGCCAGGACCAGGGCGATCTGCTTACCGGAGACCGACGACTTCAGCTGGCCGAGTCCTCTCCGGGGGTCGACGAGGGTGCCCGCGGCGTCACCAATCCGTCCGATGATCACGTCGTCGATCCGGCTCCGTTTCATCGCCCACCGTCCATTCCTTTACGCGGCCCCCGCATCCTGCCGGCCGTACCCGACGCTCCGCCCGGCAAACGATGCCGAGAACCAGCACTACGGCCGATCCGCTGCGGATCTGGTTCAGCGCCCCAGCTCGTCGCGGACGGCCGAGGAACCGGCCGGCACCACCCGGCCGGCGGTGCTGGTCACCGCGTCGCGTACCTCGTCCGCCAGCCGGGCGGACCTTCCGCCCGCCGCACGCAACCGCTCCAGGCCCGCGGCGCCGAGGAACACGGCAGCGGCAACGTACCCGGCGGTCATCCCGGCAGCCGCCAGCCGTCGCGGCAGGAACGCCTCCAACATGCGCAGCGAGGTCGCCGAGGCCGCCCCGACAGCCAGCACCGCACACCCGCCGGCGGCGGCCAGCAGCACGAAGCCGAACCCGGCCGGGCGGGCGGCGTCCGCGAGCTGGATGCGTACCGCTCGAACCTCCTCGCGTACCACCTCGGCCACGTCCTCTGCCAGGCGGTCGGTGGGACTGGCTGGTCGGCCGCCATCCCCGGGCTGGTTCGCCATGCCCATCGGGCCTCCCCCTCGGCTCGTCTCGGCGCGGTCGGGTACCCCGAAACAGCGCCCCCATTCGCTCCCGTCCCACCGTGGCGGCTGGGGGACCGCGCAGCACAAGCCAGGCGGTCTCCCGGAGGGACCGGGCGGAGCAGTGGCTGTACAGCCGAACGGTTCAGGAAGCGTGGACACGGGCGGAAGTCGCTCGGCAGTGACCTGGCATGACCTGCCTCGCCACGCTGGGCGGCACGTCTTGGAGCTGACCGCCGTTGACCTCGGCTCCCTTGCTAACGGGCACGCAACAAGCACGGCGACCGAGGATCATGAGATCACCTGTCCCACCCGGACTACCTGAGCGGGCGGGGTCCTAGCAGCGGAAACACCTTTCGACATCTCGCACCGCTCCCCCGCCGTCCGTTGACCTCTTGCGGATTCAGATGCGGACCGCACGCCCAACTGACGACCGGCCGGCCACTATTCCTCCGCCGGCCGGTCGTGAAACCACCGCCGGGATGCGGGCACCAGCAACAGGCCGACGACGACTGACGCACCAACGATCTGTAGCAGCCCCAACGCGTGAGCCTTGGCGATCGCGACGACGCCGTACACGATGCTGGCGGTCGAGAAAACCGTTGTCCAAAACCGGGCCCGCCCGCTACCACGCCACAGGCCGTAAGCCAACGCCAGGAGAAGAAGCACCCCTATCAACCCGGTGGCCATGGATCGACCACCCGTAAACATCATCGATGCTGGGAGCGCGGCCGCCACGAGCAAAGTCACGGAGGCGGCGGCGACCGGCACAGGAACGCGTCGCTGGCTTTGCTCGATCATCGGCTCATGGTAGGCGTCGTTCGCCCGGTCCTCTCGCACACTGGCGGTCGGCTTCGGCCAAGTGCTGAGTCACGTGCCGACAGACGGACCTGACACGCCTCCGCGTTACCGGCTCTGCCAGCGGCATGTCAAGTTAACGGCTGGTCTTGATTGTTGAACTGGCTAGTGGCTGGCCGGGGTGAGCCGGCCCTCGAGGCAATCTGGAAGGCGTTCAATGGCAGGTTCATGGAGCCAGAGGATCGCCGAGAGTCGGCGAAGCCTGATCAGCCTCGCCGGTCGACAACACCCCGTCGGCTACCACCTCGCCGGCAGGCGCGTCACCATCCGACTCGACCGCGGCCTCATGCAAATCACCACCGACAGCGTCCTACTACGCAGCCTGCCCAACCCCCTCACCACCGCCGAGACCGCCGGCATCCGCGACGCCCACCCCGCCGGACCACCACCAACACCGGCCCCCGAACCGGTGCGGGTCGAGCGGCGTGTCAGCTGCCGAGGAACCCTCGTCATCGCCGGCCAACGCATCCACGTCGGCATCGTCCACGCCGGATCAACCCTCACCGTCGAAGCCGCTGACACCACCTTCCGCGTCCACGACGGCGACCAACTCCTCACCGAAGTCCCCCGCACCACCACCAAGGACATCGCCCGCTTCAAGGCCCGCAAACCCGAGCCGCCGCGCAACCGCAAGTCCTCGGACCACCCCCCACAGCCAAGACCTGCACAATGGCACCCGTGACACAGGATCAGGCCGCCGACATCAAGCCCGGCGAGATCTACGAGGACTGCCACTTCCACCCCGTTCTCTGCCTCTACAACGACGGCGACCAGATTCACGGCATCTCCCTCATCGACGCCAGCTCTCCCCGAGCCTGCTCCATCGGCTTCTGCGCCGTCATCAAGCTCACCGTCGACGACGTCATCGCCGCGCGAGCCGACTGGCCGGGATACCTGGAACGACGCCACGCAGAGTTCGAAGCCGAGTGCGACGAGCACACCACTTGACCGACCCTTGGCCGAAAGCCCATAACTGACCACAAGATCGTCTAGCCGGACGTGTCACCCACGTCCCGAGACTGATCTGTCACGGACGTCATGAGACCCGACAGCCGGCTGTCGTACTCCGCTTGATGCGCCACAGGTTGACGCCAAATGATGCGTGACGCTCTGCCGAGGCGCTTCGCTACGCGCCGTGACCCATGCGGTCAGGCGGACTCGGGGCGGACGATGAGTGTCACGTCGCTGCTGGTCGCGATCACCAGGGTGCGGCCGGACGGGGAGAATCCGGCGGCACGCAGTTCGGAGTAGTCGGAATGGAAGACGTGCCACCAGGTAGTGCCCGGTGGGCCCTGATAGGCACCGCCGTCGGCAGACAGCAGGATGCGATCGTGTGGCCACTCGGGCGCCACCACGTCGATGGTCCAGCCGTCGTCGGTCGTGGCGTGTAGGCCGCCGCCGAACAACCCGGCAATGCGTACCCGCGTGCCCGCCAACACACCGATGCCCGGACAGGCCAGTTCTGGCCCGGACGGTTCCGCGTCATCGGGGTTGGGGTGGCGGTCCCGGGCGATCTTCGCGCCCGTTGTGGCGTCGATCAGGCCAAAGCCGTCCATCGAGACGACCATTAGCAGGTCTACTCCGGTCTGCGGGTGGACACCGAAGCCGACGCCTTGCAACCCGCCCACCGGTATGTAGCACCGCGTCTGGTCGAGGTGCCGCCATGGCTTTGGCGGCGCGACGACCGGGGCGGCCAGAAACTTCGCCCGCAACTGCTGTTGGTAGTCCGAGAGCATTCCGTTGTCCTTTTCCCGCCAGCGACCGGGCGGCCTCCCGGCTTTCTACAGATCCGATCGCGTTGAGTGGCGGTCCGACGCTATCTGGGCCATCGGTGTCACGCATCATCCGACGCTGATCCGTAACGCATCAAGTGGAGCCCGACATCACCGACGGCCGGCGGCTCGCACACCCGTTCGATAGGCGCCCGGCGTGAACAGGTCGGCAAGTCCGCCTCCCACACTCGCCAGCCGCTTGCTGATCGCCGAGTCTCAAACCGCCATGGGTGTTCGGCGCCCAACCATGCTTGTAGGCCGGCCTGGAAACGGCATGATCATGGCTCGGCGACCCTCAGCCCGGGGTGAAAGTAAAGCTCAGAGCACTTGCCCCGATTATTTGGCGTTGAAGTAGCTCGCCTCCGGGTGGTGCACCACGATCGCGTCCGTGGCCTGCTCCGGCATCAGCTGGAACTCCTCCGACAACTGCACGCCGATCCGATCCGCGCCCAGCAGCTCCACGATCTTCGCCCGGTCCTCCAGGTCCGGACAGGCCGGGTAGCCGAACGCGTACCGGCAGCCCCGGTAGTCGGTGCGCAACAGCCCCGCCAGGTCGGCCGGGTCGTCGTCGGCCACGGTACGGCCGCCCGGCAGGGTCAGCTCGGACCGGATCCGCCGGTGCCAGTACTCCGCCAGGGCCTCGGTGAGCTGCACGGACAGCCCGTGCACCTCCAGGTAGTCGCGGTACTCGTTGCGGGCGAACAGCTTGGCGGCGTACTCGCTGACCGGCTGGCCCACCGTGACCAGCTGCAACGCCACCACGTCCAGTTCGTCGCCGCGCGGGCGGAAGAAGTCGGCCAGGCAGAGCCGCCGCTCCTGGCGCTGCCGGGGGAACGAGAACCGGGCCCGCTCGGCGTGCCCGTTCTCGTCCAGCACCACCAGGTCGTTGCCCTCGGCGTACGCCGGAAAGTAGCCGTAGACGACGGCGGCCTCGAGCACCTGGTCGGCGATGAGACGGTCCAGCCAGTAGCGCAGCCGCGGCCGACCCTCGGTCTCCACCAGCTCCTCGTAGGACGGTCCCTTGCCGCCGCGCGCGCCGCGCAGGCCCCACTGCCCGAGGAAGGTGGCCCGCTCGTCGAGCAACGCCGCGTAGTCCGCGAGGGGCACGCCCTTGACGACCCGGGTGCCCAGGAACGGCGGGGCGGGCACCTCGACGTCGGTGGCCACGTCGGAGCGGACCGAGGCGTCGTCCAGCGCCGGCAGCGCCTCGCTGACGATCGCCCGCTGCCGCTCGCGGCGGGCCCGGCGGGCCGCCAGGGCCGCCTCCCGCTCGGCGTCGACCACGGGCGCCCCGCCGCGCTTGGCGGTCATCACCCGGTCCATCAGGGACAGCCCCTCGAAGGCGTCCCGGGCGTAGTGCACCTGGCCGGGGAACATCTCCCGCAGGTCGTCCTCGACGTACGCCCGGGTCAGCGCCGCCCCGCCCAGCAGCACCGGCCAGCGCTCCGCGACCCCGCGCGAGGCCATCTCGGCCAGGTTCTCCTTCATGATCACGGTGCTCTTGACCAGCAGGCCGGACATGCCGATGGCATCGGCCCGGTGCTGCTCGGCGGCCTCCAGGATCGCGTTGATCGGCTGCTTGATGCCGATGTTGACGACCTCGTAGCCGTTGTTGGACAGGATGATGTCGACCAGGTTCTTGCCGATGTCGTGCACGTCGCCCCGCACGGTGGCCAGCACGATGCGGCCCTTGCCGCCGTCCTCGGCGGTCTCCATGTGCGGCTCCAGGTACGCCACCGCGGTCTTCATCACCTCTGCGGACTGGAGCACGAACGGCAGCTGCATCTGGCCCGAGCCGAACAACTCGCCGACGACCTTCATGCCGTCGAGCAGGATGTCGTTGATGATGGACAGCGGGCTGCGCCCCTGCGCCATCGCCGCGTCCAGGTCGGCCTCCAGGCCGTTGCGCTCGCCGTCGATGATCCGCCGCTTGAGCCGCTCCTCCAGCGGCAGCGCGGCCAGTTCCTCCGCCCGGCCGGCCCGCGCCGACGCGGCATCCACGCCCTCGAAGATCTCGATGAACTTCTGCACCGGGTCGTAGCCCTCGCGGCGCCGGTCGTAGACGAGGTCCAGCGCCACCTCCCGCTGCTCGTCGGGGATCTTGTTGAACGGCAGGATCTTGCTGGCGTGCACGATGGCGCTGGTCAGGCCGGCCTGCTGGCACTCGTGCAGGAAGACCGAGTTGAGCACCTGCCGGGCGGCCGGGTTGAGCCCGAAGGAGACGTTGGAGATGCCGAGGGTGAAGTTGACGCCCGGCCAGCGGCGGGCGATCTCCCGGATCGCCTCGATCGTCTCGATGCCGTCGCGCCGGGTCTCCTCCTGGCCGGTGGCGATCGGGAAGGTCAGCGCGTCGATCAGGATGTCCGCGCGGTCCATCCCCCACCGCCCGGTAAGGTCCTCGATCAGTCGGCCCGCGACCCGCACCTTCCAGTCGGCGGTCCGCGCCTGCCCCTCCTCGTCGATGAGCAGCGCCACCACGGCGGCTCCATGCTCCTTGACGATGGGCATCACCCGCGCGTACCGGGATTCGGGGCCGTCGCCGTCCTCGAAGTTGACCGAGTTGACCACGCACCGCCCGCCGAGCATCTCCAGCCCCGCCTCGATCACCGCCGGCTCGGTCGAGTCCAGCATGATCGGCAGGGTGGAGGCGGTCGCGAAGCGGCCGGCGAGTTCCCGCATGTCCTGCGTGCCGTCGCGGCCGACGTAGTCGACGCACAGGTCCAGCAGGTGCGAGCCGTCGCGCGCCTGGCTACGGGCGATCTCCACGCAGGCCCGCCAGTCGCCGGCGAGCATGGCCTCGCGGAACGCCTTGGAGCCGTTGGCGTTGGTCCGCTCCCCCACCATCAGCAGGGAGGCGTCCTGGGCGAACGGCACCGGGTGGTAGACCGACGACACCCCCGCCTCGTGCCGCGCCTCGCGGGGTACGGGGCCCGTGCCGTGCAGGCGCTCGGCCAGGACCCGGATGTGTTCGGGGGTGGTGCCGCAGCAGCCGCCGACCAGCGCGACGCCGTACTCGGTGACGAACCGCTCCAGGGCGTCGGCCAGCTCCACCGGGGTCAGCGGGAAGTACGCCCCGTCCGCGGTCAGCACCGGCAGGCCCGCGTTCGGCATCACCGACAGCGGGATGCGGGAGTGCTGGGAGAGGTAGCGCACGTGCTCGCCCATCTCCGCCGGCCCGGTCGAGCAGTTCAGCCCGATCAGGTCGACCCCCAACGGCTCGATGGCCGCCAGCGCCGCCCCGATCTCGCTGCCCACCAGCATGGTGCCGGTGGTCTCCACGGCGACGTGGCAGATGATCGGGACCGTCCGGCCGAGCCGGGCCATCGCCCGCTTCGAGCCGACCACCGCGGCCTTGACCTGGAGCAGGTCCTGGCAGGTCTCCACGATCAGCGCGTCCGAACCGCCGTCGATCAGGCCCTCGGCGTTCTCCTGGTAGGCGTCGCGCAGGGTCGCGTAGGCGGCGTGCCCGAGGGTGGGCAGCTTGGTGCCCGGGCCGATCGAGCCGAGCACGAACCGGGGCCGCTCCGGCGTGGCGTACGCGTCGGCGGCCGCCCGGGCGATCCGCGCCCCCGCCTCGGAGAGCTCGCGGATGCGGTGCGGGATGTCGTACTCACCGAGGTTGGCCAGGTTGGCCCCGAAGGTGTTGGTCTCGACGCAGTCCGCGCCGGCGGCCAGGTACGCCTCGTGCACCCCGCGGACCACGTCCGGCCTGGTGACGTTGAGGATCTCGTTGCAGCCCTCGTAGCCCTCGAAGTCGTCGAGGGTGAGGTCAGCCGCCTGCAGCATCGTGCCCATGGCGCCGTCGGCGATGAGGATCCGGTCTGCCAGCACGTCGAGCAATGAGGTCCGCACGGGGTTCAGGTTAGTGCCGCCGCGACCCGATGGGCTCCCCCGCGCTTGTCTTCCCACATTCTGTCAGCGGGATCACGCCGTCCGGTTCATCGCGCTATGACCGGCCGACGTCGGGCCCGACCGGCGCGGCCGACGGGCCGCTTCCCGCGCCGGGACGTAGGCTGACGGACGTGAAGGACTACAGCGACAGCACCACGCCCGGCGGGCGGGCGACCGGGTACGGTCCCGGCACCGCCCCCGACGAGCAGGGTGAGGTGACGGCGTGACCGAGTTCGACGGACTGCCGGTGCTGCGGTCCCCCGTGGCGATCGCCGCGTTCGAGGGTTGGAACGACGCCGCCGACGCGTCCACCGCCGCCGTGGAGCACCTGGAGCAGGTGTGGCAGGCCCGCCAGGTCACCGAGCTCGACCCGGAGGACTTCTACGACTTCCAGGTCAGCCGCCCCACCATCACGATGGCCGAGGGCGAGACCCGCCGGGTGGAGTGGCCCACCACGCGCTTCATGGTGGCCAGCCCCGAGGGCACCGAACGGGACGTGGTGCTGATCCGGGGCATCGAGCCGAGCATGCGGTGGCGCACCTTCTGCGAGCAGGTGCTGGAGATCTGCCACAGCCTGGAGGTCGAGCGCGTGGTCGTGCTCGGCGCCCTGCTGGCCGACGTGCCGTACACCCGGCCGCTGCCGATCAGCGGCAGCGCCTCCGACGCGGAGGCCGCGCAGCGCTACCAGCTCACCCCCACCCGCTACGACGGCCCGACCGGGATCGTGGGCGTGCTGCACGACGCCTGCAACCGCGCCGAGGTCGACGCGGTGTCGTTCTGGGTGCACGTGCCGCACTACGCCAACAACCCGCCCTGCCCGAAGGCCACCCTGGCCCTGCTGCACCGGGTCGAGGAGGTGCTCGACCTGCCGGTGCCGATGGCCGACCTCGCCGAGGAGGCCGCCGAGTGGGAGCAGCGGGTACGCAGCGCCGCCGAGCAGGACGCCGAGCTCGGCGAGTACGTACGCGAGTTGGAGGAACGCGTCGGCGACGCGGGCATCACCCCGCTGACGGGCGACGAGATCGCCCAGGAGTTCGAGAAGTACCTGCGCCGCCGCGGCGGCTCCGCCGGTCCGACCGCCGGCTCCTGGTAGCGCCTCTCCCCTACCCGCCCCGGGCCCCGGACGCATGTCGTCCGGGGCCCTTTCCACGTGTCCGGGGTGGCGCCGTCACCCCCTCTACGGCATCCTAGGAACCTAGCTGTGATCGAGGAGGCGGGCATGCAGATCAATCCGGGGGCGGCCGAGTTCCCGCACCGACAGATCGCCGCGCAGCTCAAGGCGCAGATCCGCCGCGGCGACTGGGGGCCCGGCGAGCGGCTGCCGTCCATCCCGGCGATCGCCGAGATGTTCGGCGTGGCGAAGCAGACCGTGCAACGGGCCGTCGACCAGCTGCGGGTCGAGGGCATCCTGATCACCAAGCCCGGCTCCGGGACGTACGTCCGGGGCACGCGGCGGCGGCTCAACCGGCTCTCCCGGGGCCGGTACGGCGGCTTCCGCGGCTACCACACCGACCTGGCCGCCCGGTACCGGCAGCAGCTCGTCTCGGTCGGCCGGGCCCCCGCCCCGCCCGAGGTGGCCGACGCGTTCGGCGTGGCCGACGGCACCGAGCTGCTCTGCCGGCGCCACCTCGTCCGCACCGAGGAATCGCCGGTCGAGGTGGGCGCCTCGTGGTTCCTGCCCGCCGACACCGCCGGCACGTCCCTGGAGCGCGCCGAGGCGTTCGGCCGGCCGCTCTACCAGGAGGCCGAGGAGGCCACCGGCCGGCGGTACGTCTCGGCCACCGACACGATCAGTGCCCGCCAGCCCAGCCGGGAGGAGGCGGAGATCCTCCAGATCCGTCCCGACACCCCGGTGCTGCACCTGCTGCACGTCGCGTACGACGGCCACCGCAAGCCGATCGAGGTCGCCCAGGCGACCTGGCCCGGCCCGGTCACCACGCTGACCGAGGAGTACAAGATCCCCTCCCCCACCCCGGACCCGGACCCCGACCCGGGGCTGGTCCTGGGCTGACGCCGCCCCTCCCGCCTCGCCCGATCGCGATCTTGCACCTGCCGCCCGGCGAAGGCGGACACACGCCGCGCGTCGAGGGCCGGACGTGCAGGATCGCCGGTCGGGACCGGGGCGTGGGGAGCGAGGGCTGGGTCAGAGGCGGATGCCCAGAAGGGCGTCGAGGGTGTCGGCGAAGAGGGTGGGGGCGGCCGGGTCGGTCGCGGTGCCGGCGAGGGCAGCCACGGCCCACTCGTCGGCCAGCACCAGGGCGCCCGGCGAGTCGAGGTCGTCGGCGAGGCGGGCGCGTACGCCGGCCAGGAACGCCTCCCCCGACGGGCCGGCGGGCGCGGCGGCGGCCTGCCGCCAGCGGGCCAGCCGCTGCTGCGCGGCCGCCAGCAGCTCGTCGGTCCAGGTGCGGTCGGCGCGGTAGTGCCCGGAGAGCAGTGCCAGCCGGACCGCCATCGGGTCGACCTGGTCCGCGCGCAGCCGGGAGACGAAGACCAGGTTGCCCCGGGACTTCGACATCTTCTCGCCGTCCAGGCCGATCATGCCGGCGTGCACGTAGTGGTCGGCGAACGGCGCGGCGCCGGTGAGCCGCTCGGCGTGCGCGGCGGAGCACTCGTGGTGCGGGAAGATCAGGTCGTTGCCGCCGCCCTGCACGTCGATCCGGTCGCCCAGCAGGTTGAGCGCGATCACCGCGCACTCGATGTGCCAGCCGGGGCGGCCGGAACCCAGGTCGCCGCCCGGCCAGGAGGGCTCGCCCTCGCGGGCGCCGCGCCACAGCAGCGGATCGAGCGGGTCGCGCTTGCCGGCCCGGTCGGGGTCGCCCCCGCGCTCGGGGAAGATCTCCAGCATCTGCTCGCGGCTCAGGTTGGACTCGTAGCCGAACCGGGGCGCGGCGGCGATGTCGAAGTAGACGTCGCCGGTGCCGTCCTCCAGGCGGTACGCGGCCCCCTCCTTGAGCAGCACGAGGACCTTCTCGGCGATGTCGGGGATGGACTCGACCGCGCCCACGTAGTGCGCCGGCGGGATGATCCGCAGCGCCTCCATGTCCTCCCGGAACAGCGCCGTCTCGCGCATCGCCAGGACCTTCCAGTCCTCGCCGTCGCGCTCGGCCCGCTCCAGCAGCGGGTCGTCGATGTCGGTGACGTTCTGCACGTAGCGCACGTCGAGGCCCGCGTCCCGCCACATCCGCTGCACGAGATCGAACGCGATCATGGTGGCGGCGTGGCCGAGGTGGGTCGCGTCGTACGGGGTGATGCCGCAGACGTACATGGTCGCGGTGCCGGACGGCTCGCTCGGCCGGACGCCCTGCCGCGCCGAGTCGAACAACGCCAGCGGCCCGCCCCTGCCCGGCAGCCGCGGCACCTCGTGTCCCACCCAAGAGTCCATGACCGTCAGCCTAACCAGCCGCCGGACCCGGACACGGCCACCCCACAAGTGATCATCACGACAGCCCGCCGCAGCGGTGCCGGGCGGTCACATGGGGGGCCAGGGCACCGCCGGCCAGTCCTGCGACGGCTGCGGGAAACAGCCGGTGTGGCGCATCCGGTCGACCCGGGCGGCCAGCTCGGCGATCTCCCCGATGGTGAGGTGGTCGGCCAGCTCCGCGCCGAGCGCGCCGGCGAGCTGACCGGCGAGCGCGTCGAGCATCTCCACGGCATCCCCCGGCAGCGGCCGGCCGGCCCAGCCCCAGAGCACCGTGCGCAGCTTCTCCTCGACGTGGAAGCTCACCCCGTGGTCCACGCCGTAGATCCGGTCGTCCGGGCCGACCAGCACGTGGCCGCCCTTGCGGTCGGCGTTGTTGATCACCGCGTCGAGCACCGCGAGGCGGGCCAGCCGCGGGTCGTCGGCGTGGGCGAGCGCGTAGGGCGTGCCGTCGTCGTCGCGGGCCGCGGCGATCGGGAACCAGCGGGGCGGCAGCGCGTCGGCCGGCACGAAGCCGACCAGCGGCTCGGCCTCCTCCGGCTCGTCGATCCAGAGCTGGCACGACCCCGGCCCCAACGGGCCGTCCCGCAGCACCGTGGGCGGGACCAGGTCCCACCCGGTGGCCCGGGAGACCACGTACGCCGAGACCTCCCGGCCGGCCAGGGTGCCGTCGGGGAAGTCCCACAGCGGACGCTCACCCCGCACGGGCTTGTAGACGCACCGCGCGGTCGCCCCGTCGAGGGTCAGGATGCCGCGCAGGGTGGTGTTGGAGGCATCGACGAGTCGCCCCTCCAGGTCGAGTCGGCCGTCGCGGAGCAACCGGAGCGCGGCGTCGCCGTCCTGTCGGGGCTGGAGTTCCGACGACGTCACCGGTGATAACCGTTGTGGCGCGGGCAGAGGTGACCCGCCGGGTCGAGCGGCTGGCCGCACAGCGGGCAGGGCGGGCGGCCGGCGTTGACCACCCGTCGGGCCCGTTCGATGAACGCGCGGGTCGCCTCGGGGGTCAGCCTTACCCGGAGCCGGTCGAGGTCGTCGTCCGGCTCGTCGTCGACGTCCTCGTCGTCGTCCGGCTCGCCCAGCTCGACCTCGGCCTCCGCCTCGCCGGCGGCGATGGCCTCGATCACCACGGTCGCGGTGTCGACGTCGAAGGCCAGCCCGAGCGTGCCGACCCGGAACTCCTCGTCGACCGGCGTGTCCAGCGGGTCGTTGTCGCCGACGGCGGCCACCGGCTCGGGCAGCTCCACACCGAAGCGGCGCTGCGCCTCGGAGAGCAGCTCCTCCAGCTTCTCGGCGAGCAGCGACACCTGGACCTTCTCCAGCGCGACGCTGACCAGCCGGCCGCCGCCGCGCGCCTGGAGGAAGAACGTGCGCTCCCCGGGCGGCCCGACGGTCCCGGCGACGAACCGCTCCGGCGGCTCGAAGGCGTGCACCTGGTGGGTCATACCCACGACCCTATCCGGCGCGCCACGGCACCGCGTACCCCACCGACGCGAATCGCCGCACG
>NZ_JBFAVI010000142.1:0-17854 GCF_040679695.1 Micromonospora sp. NPDC052213 | reverse complement strand
GCCCCGCCGGGTGTTACGGCCCGGCACCTCCGACAGGGCGTTACGACGAGGCCATCGGCCTCGACCTGCTGCAATCGGTCGACTACCGTCCGAAATGGCGGTGACGCCTGCCGCCGCCGGTAGCCGCCCCGGAAACTGCGGATCAGCTGACCCCGACCAGGGGTGTCAAGCGTCGCGGCGGTGGAAAGTGAGAGCGGCGAGGGTTAGCGCGGAGAGTGTCCAAATGATCGTGGCGGCGGCGCCGCGAGACGGGTTGAGGGCGGCGGTGTCCGGCAGGTAGGCGGCGGCGATGGTGCCGGGCCGGGCCCGCAGCAGCGGGCCCGCGATGAAATACAGACCGAGCAGCAGAATCACGGCGGGCACCGCGCGACGGACGACACTGGCGACTGCCGCCCCCAGCAGCGTGGTGAGTGTCAGGTACGCGGTTGCTGCCGGCATCCACGTGGCCCCACCGGCCGGCAGGGTGCTGGTGGCCGCCGTCGCGACGGCCACCGGGAGCGTCACCGCACCCAGCGCGAGGGCTTTCACCGCCTGCAGGGGCAGGCGCCGGGGCGTCGCGAGCAGCGTGGTGCGGATCTGGCCGCCCTCCTGGTACTCGGACGCGGCCGCCAGCACGCCGAGCACCAAAAAGCCGGCCTGGGTGTAACCGAGCGGGGCCAGGGCGGCGTCGTCGCCGAGTGGCTCACCGCGGGACTCAGCGGATGCGTACACGAATGTCAGCAGCAGGGTGGCGGTCCAGGTCAGCAGCGCGGTCAGGCGCAGCGATGGCAGGGTCAGCAGTTTGCGCAGTTCAGCGCGGGCACTGTTCATACGTCCCGCCGCTGAAACAGGACGGCGCCGATCGCGAGTAACACGACGACCCAGGCCGTCATCACCAGGCCAGCGGTCACCGGGGCGATCTCGACGGGGAAGTCGGCACTACGGATGAACATTTGCGCGCCGACGATGTCCGGCAGGTAGGAGGCGAGGTCGGTCACCTTCGTCAGCAGGTACGACACTGAGACGACGGTGCTGTTGATGATCAGCAGCGTCAGCGGCACGATGCCGTTGCGAGTGATCAGCGCGATCGCGTACGCCAGCAGCGCGGTCAGCGTCCAGTAGAGGATCGCGGCGGCGACTCGGGCCGGGGCGGGTGCCGGCACGTATTCGCCGTGCAGCACCCGGGTGAGGGTGAGTGTGGCAGCTGCGGTGACCGCCGCCTGCGCCGCGACGATCAGCACCAGCGCGGTGGTCTTCGCCACGAGCAGACGTAGCCGGTCGGGAACTGCGGTGAGTGTCGCGGTGAGCTGGCGGGCACCGGGGGCGTCCTGGCTGGTGGACGTGTATTCGCTGCTCACCACGATCACGCCGAGGACCATCGGACCGATCAGGCCGATACCCAGGTCGCGTAGGCCCAGGTCGGAGGTGTCAGTGAGGGTGCCGGCGGCGATCGCGCGGCGGGTGTACGGTGCGTTCAGCAGAACGACCGCGGGTGCTGTCAGCGTGCCCAGCACCAGGCCGACCCAGGCGGTGGGCAGGCCGAGCAGCTTGCGGAGTTCGGCGCGGACCAGGCTCACCACGGGCGATCCGCTTCGGTAGCGGTCAGCGCGAAGAAGGCGTCCTCGAGCGTGTGATGGTCGCCGGTGACGTCGGCGAGTCTGCCTTGAATCACGACCCGGCCCTTATCGATCACTATTACGTCGTCGGCGATCTCGGCCAATTCGCCCATCAAGTGGCTGGAGAGTAGGACGGTGCGGCCCTGCGCCGCGCTGTCTCGGAGGAAGTTGCGCATCCAGCGGATCCCGACCGGGTCGAGGCCGTTGACCGGTTCGTCCAGGACCAGCACCTCAGGGTCGCCGAGCAGCGCGGTGGCGAGCCCGAGCCGGCGGCTCATGCCGAGGGAGAAACGGCCGGCACGCTTCCGCGCGTCGCCGGTCAGGCCCACGACCTCGAGGACCTCGTCGGCGCGGGAGTCCGGCAGGCCGTTGCTGGCGGCTACCCAGCGCAGGTGGGCGCGGGCCGTGCGGGCCCGGTGCGCGCCGCTGCCGTCGAGCAGCGCGCCGACGGTCGTGAGCGGACGGTCCAGTTTCCCGTACGGGCGCCCGCAGATCAGCGCGGTCCCGCTCTGCGGGCGGTCCAGGCCGAGCAGGATACGTAGAGTCGACGTCTTGCCGGCGCCGTTCGGCCCGAGGAAGCCGGTGACCCGGCCGGGCCGGGCCTCGAAGGTAACGTCGTGCAGGATCTGCGTCCTGCTCTTGGTCTTGCTGACGCGATCGATCGTGATCATAAGCCGAGTCAACCGGTCATGCGGCCCTCGCACATCGGACCGTTCTCGGATCCCGACGGCCGAGTCGGTCCCTGGACCGTCAGACCCTGGTCTGAGAACTACAGTCGTGGTGGTGAACGCCCATCCGCGCCCCTCCGGGCGGTCCAGGGCCGTGCCGGTGATTGCCGCGGTGATCAGTGTGCTGGTGATGGCCATGTGTACGGTCGGCGCGCAGGGCCCGCTCGGGGTCGTGCTGCCGCCGCTCATGGTCGGCATCGCTGTCGCGGCTGCGGTATGGGCGGTGCGGCGGGCACGCGCCGACCGAACCGCCTACGAGTCGCGGCTGACCGCCTGGGCCGCGTCCGAGGCGGTACTCGCCGAGCGGTTGCGGATTGCCCGCGACCTGCACGACATCGTCTCGCATGGCTTGGGTCTGATCACGGTCCGCGCGGCGGCCACCCGGCATCTACCCAAGCCCGCCGAGGTGGAGGCGGCGCTCACCGATATCGAGGACGCGAGCCGGCACGCGACAACCGAGCTACGCCGCATGCTCACGGTCCTGCGTGAGCCGTCGGCCGCCAGCCACCGTACGCCGGTGGACA
This sequence comes from Micromonospora sp. NPDC052213, assembly GCF_040679695.1. Lineage (NCBI taxonomy): Bacteria > Bacillati > Actinomycetota > Actinomycetes > Micromonosporales > Micromonosporaceae > Micromonospora > Micromonospora sp. NPDC052213. Next base: position 15,007 of record NZ_JBFAVI010000142.1, on the reverse strand, counting down.
ACCTCGACGACTTGCCCGACATCGTGCACGGCGCGTCGCTCGCAGGGCTTCGGACGCGGCTGACGGTCGAGCCGCTCGGCCCGGTATCGCAGGGTGTACAAGTGGCCGTCTGCAAGACCGTGCGGGAGGCGCTCACCAACGCGGCACGCTACGCGGGACCGACGGACGTGCGGGTGCGGGTGTATCGGGACGGAACATACGTGGTGGTCACGGTGGCGGACACCGGCCCGTCAGTCGACGGATGGCGGGCATCGCCGGGCGCCGGGCACGGGCTGACCGGGTTACGGGAGCGGGTCGGCAGTCTCGGCGGCACGTTGTCCGCGGAGCACGTCGACGCGGGCTTTCGCATCACCGCACGGATCCGGGACGAGGCGGCGTGAGCGGCATCCGCGTGCTGTTGGCGGACGACCAGGCGCTGCTCCGACACAGCCTCGCCATGATTATCAACAACGAGTCGGACCTGGCCGTCGTCGGCGAGGCCGGCGACGGCGCGCACGCCGTCGCGCGCGCTCGCACCACCCGCCCCGACGTCATCCTGATGGACGTCCGGATGCCGCACCTCGACGGCATCGAGGCCACCCGCCGCATCTGCACCGACCCGGCGCTGTCCACCGCCCGCGTCCTGGTTCTGAGCATGTTCGAGCTCGACGAGTACGTCTACGATGCGCTGCGCGCGGGTGCGTCCGGTTTCCTGCTCAAGGACGCCCGCCCCGAAGAACTGATCGAGGCAATCCGCCGTACCCACCTCGGTGAATCACTGTTCGCGCCGTCGATCCTCATCCGGCTCGTCGCGCACTACGTCGCGGCGCCCCGCCCGGACAGGCCAACGTCGGCACTGCGGCGGCTGACCGGCCGTGAGGTCGAGGTGCTGACGCTGATCGGCGGCGGCTTGTCGAACGACGAGATCGCCACTGCCCTGGCGATCTCGGTGAAGACGGTGAAGACGCACATCACGCACCTGATGGCGAAGCTGGCCGTGCGAGATCGGGCACAGCTGGTGATCGCGGCGTTCGACGCGGGGCTGGTGCGGCCACGCACCCGATGACGTCGTCCAAAATGCCGAGGTCGGGCGCGTTCACGGGTGACGGTCATGTGCTGGCGGAACCGCTTCGTCGTTGCCATAGAGGAGGTGACGTCATGACTGAGGGCGCCGAGTCCAACCAGCCCGACCTGGAGCGTGGCCGCTACCGGTACTGGAAAGGACAGGAGTTGGAACGCGGTGGCGGACGCGCCGAGGCGTTCAGTGATGCGGTCATCGCGATCGTCCTGACTCTGATGGCTGTCGAGCTGCTCCGACTACAGGCAGAAGGCGGCGAAGAACTCGGGACGTCGCTGTTGCGTGAATGGCCCGCCTACCTTGCCTACGCGATCACCTTCGCGATCGTCGGGCAGGTCTGGCTCACCCACCACAACATGTGGCGCTATGTCGCCCGGGTCGACCAACCACTTCTGCTGTTCAACCTGCTGTTGTTGCTGTTCGTCGCGACGATCCCGTTCACCGCCAGTCAGCTGGCCACGCACCTGCGCGGCAGCACCGCAGATCAGCGCGTGTCCGCCGCCCTCTACGTCGGTGCCGTCCTCGGCGAGGCGCTGTTCTTCAACCTCAGCTGGTGGTGGGCCCGCCGCCGTAGGCTGCTGCGCGATGACGTCGACCCCGGCCTTTATCGAGCCGTCGCCCGCAGGTTCCTGATCGGGCCCGTGCTGTATCTGGTGGCGTTCAGCTTCGTGTTCGTCAACGCGGTGCTCAGCCTGTGTCTGTACCTGCTGCTTGTGGGCCTGTACCTGGTACCCGGTCCCGGTGACGTCCGACGCGCTTCCACCTGCGGCCGGTAAACGATATCCAGGCCGCAGATTCGGGCCGGACCCGGAGCTGTTCTCGAGCACAGGGCCGCGCAACTGGATCCGCCAACCTCTGGCTGCGGGATTTCTCGCCGGCCTCGCGCACGACGCCGCCTGGCTGATCTGGGCGCTACTCGCCACCACCCTCGCCGCCCGCGTCTACGCACACATCGCGCTCACGCCCGGATCGGACCGGGCGTGTCCCGGTTCGGATGGGTTGGTCATGGTGTCACGTGGTCATCGTCGCCGTGGCCGGGCGGACGTGCCGCGGGAATGGTTCGCGGTTGGCCGTAGCCGACGCCTAGACCTCGAGAGCGCTCGACGGTGTGGGATTCGAGGTTGGCCTCGAATCCCACACCGGGACGTGCGGGTCAGCCCTGGTGACCGCGCGGACGGGGGTCAGGCGCGCTGGGCGAGTGCGTCGACCAGACGGCGCGCCGAGCCGGCCAGGTTCCACTCGCCGGCCAGCTCCAGCAGCCGGTCCGGGTCGGCCGGGGCGCTGGGCAGCGCGGTGGCCAGCTCGGGCAGCGGCACGTCGAGGGCGACCCGGACCACCTTCGGCGCCACGGCCAGGTAGTCGCGCGCGGCGGCGAGCTTGGTGCGCAGTCCGGGGGCGAAGCCGGAACCCGGCTCGTCCAGGGCGGCCAGGATGCCCGCGATGTCGCCGTAGCGCTCCACGAGCCGGGCGGCCGTCTTCTCGCCCACGCCCGGCACCCCGGGCAGCCCGTCGCTCGGGTCCCCGCGCAGGGCGGCGAAGTCGGCGTACCGGGCGGCCGGCACCCCGTAGCGGGACCGCACAGCGGCGTCGTCGCAGTCCTCCAGCTTGGCCACGCCCCGCCCGACGTAGAGCAGCCGCACCGGGCGGGCGTCGTCGACGAGCTGGAACAGGTCCCGGTCGCCGGAGACCACCTCGACCGGCGCCGGCTGGGTCACCGACAGCGTGCCGAGCACGTCGTCGGCCTCGTAGCCGGCCGCGCCGACGTGGGTGATGCCGACGGCGTCGAGCACCTCCAGGATCAGCGGCACCTGTGGGCTGAGCGTGTCGGGCACCACCTCGCCGCCCTCGGGCGCCAGCCGGTGCGCCTTGTACGACGGCAGCAGCGCGACGCGCCACTCGGGTCGCCAGTCATGGTCCATGGCGCAGACCATCCGGTCCGGCCGGCGGGTGCGGATCAGGGCCGCCAGCATGTCGAGGAAGCCGCGCACCGCGTTGACCGGGCTCCCGTCCGCGGCGCGGGCCGCGGACTCGGGGATGCCGAAGAAGGCCCGGAAGTAGAGGCTGGGCGCGTCGATGAGCATGATCGGGGGTTGCTGTGCCACGCCCGACAGCCTGGCACACCGCACCGACGTTCGGGGGGTACGGCACGGCGGGACAGTCCGGCGGTCAGGGGCGCTCGTCGCTGGAGTAGAGCGTCTCGCGGCGGGCCAGGTACTGCACCGCGTAGCTCGCGACCAGCAGCGCGACCGCGAGCGCCACCTCGATCCAGGCCGCCGTACCGTTGGCGATCGTCAGGCCGACGATCAGCAGCACCAGGCCGGCGACCGCGAGGATCCCGGACCAGAGCAGCCGGCGGCGACGCGCCGCGGCGCGGTCCGGGTCGTTCGGTGCCACGGCTGTCGCTCCTCTCCGCCGGCGAGGCGCTCGCGGCTCCAGGCTATCGGCGCGACCGGCCGGCCGCGCCGGAACCGTGCTGCGAGCGCCCCGACGAGGGGCGCAGACTGGCCGGTGTGACGTTCGTTCCCGGCCTGACGCTCGGCCGACGGTTCCACGACGAGGTGCTCGCGCCGATCCTGCGCCGGCGCTTTCCCGGCCTGCGCTACGCGGCCGGCCTGCTCGACGGCGGCTCGGAGCTGCTCGGGCTGGACACCGCGCGCTCCACGGACCACGACTGGGGGCCGCGGGCGCAAATCTTCGTGGCGGCGGCCGACGCGTGGCGGATCCCGCGACTGCTCGCCGCGCTGGACGCCGACCTGCCGGCCGACTTCCTCGGCTGGCCGACCCGGTTCGCCGGCCTCGGCCGCCTCGGCGTGGTCGACCCGGCGGGCGTCCGGCACGGAGTGAAGATCGACGAGCTGGTCGGCTGGTGGCGCGACCGGCTCGGCTTCGACCCGGCCGCCGGGGTCACCACGGCCGACTGGCTGGCCACCCCGACCCAGCGGCTGGCCGAGGCGACCGGCGGCGAGGTCTTCCACGACGGCCTCGACGGGGCGCTCACCGGGGCGCGGAGGGCCCTGCGGTGGTACCCGGACGACGTGTGGCGGTACGTGCTCGCCGCCGGGTGGACCCGCGTCGCCCAGGCGGAACACCTGCCCGGCCGCTGCGCCGAGGTCGGCGACGACGTCGGCAGCCGGGTGGTCACCGCCGGGCTGGCCCGGGACGTGATGCGGCTCGGCCTGCTGCTGCGCCGCTGCTGGCCGCCGTACGACAAGTGGCTGGGCACGGTGTTCGGCCGGCTGCCCGGCGCGGGACCCGTGGTCGCGGCCCTGGCCGACGCGCTGGGCCCGGGGGACTGGCCGCGCCGGGAGGACGGGCTGGTCCGCGCGTTGGAGACCGTCGCCGCCTGGACCGACGACACCGGGCTGGCGGCGCCGGTGCGTGCCCGGCCGCGCCCCTTCCACCGCCGGCCCTTCCTGGTCCTGGACGCCGGCCGGGTCGCCGCCGCACTGCACGCCGCCGTCACCGACCCGGCCCTGCGCGCGCGGCCGCCGGTCGGCGCGGTCGACCAGTTCGTCGACAGCGTGGACCTGCTGACCCACGCCGACCGGGCCCGCCGGCTGGCCGGCGCGCTGCCCGTCGTGCCGGACGTGCCGGACGTGCCGGACGGGCCGGACGGGCCGGGCTGAGCGCGGGGTCGGGCCGTCAGCGGCCCGCCGACACGGGGCTCGCCCGACGGTCGCCGGCCGCCCGGTCGTGGTCGGTGAGGTCACGCAGGCGCCGGACGGGGGACAGCAGCAGCGCCAGGGGCGCGCAGACCGCCGCGAATGCGAAGACCAGCAGGGTCGCGCGGGTCCCCGCGACGCCGGCGAGGGCGCCCGCGAGCAGGCCACCGACCGGGATGGCTCCCCAGGAGACGAACCGGACGGTCGCCATCACCCGCGAGAGCAGCTCGGGCGGGCTGGCGATCTGCCGGTAGGTCCGGGTGGTCACGCTGAGCACCACGACGCCGGCCGCGAAGACGACGTTGCCGACCGCGAAGGCGACGTACGCCGGCCAGCCGGTGCCCCAGGGGACGACGAACGCGCCGCCGACCGACACGAAGCCGGCGACGACCAGAGCCCGGGCGGTCCCGATCCGGGCGGTGATCCGGGACGTCAGCGCGGCCCCCACGAGCGAGCCGATCCCCTCGACGGCGAGCAGCAGGCCGACCAGGCCCGCCGGGGCGTGCAGCTCGCGCACCAGGTGCAGCGGGTAGAGCGCGAGCTGCGCCCCGCAGACGAAGTTCACCGCCGTCGCGGCCCACATGCCGGGGCCCATCACCGGGTGGTACGCCACGTAGCGCCAGCCCTCGCGGATCATCGCCCCGACCGGCGGCCAGCGGTCCGGCGCGTCGACGCGGCGGGCGGGCAGGGAACGGAGCAGGGCCGCCGAGACGAGGTAGCCGGCGGCGTCGACGAGCAGGGTCGGCACCGCGCCGAGCGCCTGCACCGCGAGGCCGCCGAGCGGCGGCCCGCCGAGCTGGGTGGTGGCGTGCGTGGCGGAGGTCAGGCTGTTGCGGGACTGCAGCTGGTCCCGGTCGACGATGCTCGGCAGGAAGGTCGAGTTGGCCACGTCGAAGAGCACCGTGGCGAAGCTGACCACCAGCGCGGTGACCACCAGGTGGGCGACGGTCAACCGGTCGAACCACCACGCGACCGGCACCGACGCGACGGCCAGCGCGCGGGCCAGGTCGGCGCCCACCTGCGTCCCGCGCAGCGGCAGCCGCTGCGTGAGGACGCCGGCCGGCAACCCGATCACGAGCCAGGCGACGTAGCTGGCCGCCGCGATGAGGCCCATCTCGAACGCGGTGGCGTCGAGCACCGTCAGCGCGGTCAGCGGCAGCGCCACGGCGCCGACCGCCGACCCGACCGCGCTGGTCGTGCCGGCGGCCCACCACCGCCAGAACACCCCGGCTGCATGCCTGACGCCCATGTCGTCCGCCCCCGTCCGCGAGCCAGTGAGTTCCAATTTGAAACGGACTATAGTCGAGGGCGACGGAGCGGACGGGGGTGGGACGTGCGGCGGGCCGACCTGGCGGACGCGGACTGCGGCATCGCGCAGGCGCTGGGCGTCCTCGGCGACTGGTGGACGTTCCTCATCGTGCGCGAGGTCGCCGGCGGGACCACCCGCTTCGACGCGCTCCACCGCGAGCTGGGCGTCAGCCGGCGGGCGCTGACCGAACGCCTGGCCGGGCTCGTCACGCACGGCGTGCTGGATCGACGGCCCTACTCGGCGCACCCGCCCCGCTTCGACTACCTGCTCACCGCCAAGGGCGAGGGCCTGTTGCCGGTGCTCATCGCCCTGCAGGACTGGGGTACCCGGTACGTGATGGGCGACGGCGACCTCACCGCGACCGCCGACGCCGCCTCCGCCGAGGCGCGCCGCGTGCACGACCTGGTCGGCCGGCGGCTGCCCGACGTCGTCCTGCCCGGGCACGACGGCCGGCCGGTCGCGCCGGCCGACGCGCGGGGCTGGAGCGTGCTCTACTTCTTCCCCGGGGCGTTCGCACCCGGGGCGCGGGCCCTTCCACCGGGCTGGGGGGAGATCCCCGGCGCGGCCGGCTGCACGTTGGAATCCACCAGCTACGCCGCCCGGCACGCGGACTTCCGGGCCGCCGGCGCGCGCGTCCTCGGAGTGAGCACCCAACGGCCCGACCAGCTCGCCGACTTCGTGGCGCACGCCGAGCTGCCCTTCCCGCTGCTGTCTGACCAGGACGGCCGGCTCGCGGCAGGGCTGTCGCTACCCACCTTCCGCGCCGGCGGCGTCGAGCGGTTCAAGCGCCTGACCCTGCTGGTCGGCTCCGACGCCGTCGTCCGCGCGGTGCAGTTCCCGGTGACCGATCCCGCCGGCTCCGTCGACGAGATGCTCGCCCTCGTCCGGCGCCGGGCCGCCTCCTGAGCGTCCGGCCGGGAAGCGCCCGTCGGCGCGTCGGGCCGCCACCCGCGCCTCGTCGGGGAGCGCCCGCCGGAGCGCCGGGTGGGCTGGGTCGGTGCCCGAACGACCGTTAAGCTGGCCGGTGTGGGATCCGAGAAGCTGTACCCGCCGCAGCGGCTGGCCGCCGCGCAGCGCGCCACCGCCGCCGCCGGGCTGGACGCGCTGCTGCTCACCCCCGGCTCAGACCTGCGTTACCTGACCGGCTACGACGCGCACGCCGGCGAGCGCCTGACCTGCCTGGTACTGCCCGCCGAGGGCGAGCCGACGCTGGTCGTGCCCACCCTGGAACGGCCGGCCGCCGAGGCGTCCCCGGCCCCGGCCACCGGCGTGCGGATCGTCGACCACGCCGACGGCACGGACCCGTACCCCCTCGTCACCGCCGCCCTCGGCGGGCCGGTGGCGGCGGTCGGGCTGGCCGACCGGATGTGGGCCGAGCAGGCCCTCGCCCTGCGCGCCACGCTGCCCGGCGCCACCCAGCGGCTGGCCTCCGAGGTGCTGCGCGAGCTGCGCATCCGCAAGTCCCCGGCGGAGGTGGCGGCGCTGGCCGAGGCGGGCGAGGCGATCGACGCGGTGCACGACCGGATGGGGGAGTGGCTGCGGCCGGGGCGCACCGAGACGGAGGTCGCCGCCGACATCGCCGCGGCGATCCGGGCCGCCGGCCACGTCACCGTCGACTTCGTGATCGTCGCCGCCGGCCCGAACGGCGCCAGCCCGCACCACGGCACCTCCGACCGGCCGATCGGCGCCGGCGAGCCGGTGGTGGTGGACATCGGCGGCACGATGCCCTCGGGCTACCGCTCCGACTGCACCCGCACCTACGTCGCCGGCGGTCCGCCGCCGGCCGAGTTCGCCGACTACTACGAGGTCCTGCGCGCCGCCCAGGCGGCGGCGGTGGCCGCGGTCCGCCCCGGGGTGACCGCCGAGGCCGTCGACGCCGCCGCGCGGGAGCCGATCGCCGCCGCCGGCCACGGCGCGGCGTTCCTGCACCGCACCGGCCACGGCATCGGCCTGGACGGCCACGAGGAGCCGTACGTGGTGGCCGGCAACGCCCGCCCGCTGGAGGCCGGGATGGCGTTCTCCGTCGAACCGGGCATCTACCTGGCGGGCCGGCACGGCGCCCGCATCGAGGACATCGTCGTCTGCACCACGGACGGCGTGCAACGGCTCAACACCACCCCCACGGAGCTCATCGCGCTATGACTGTCGACCGGATCCTCCCCACCGACGAGGCCCACGACCTGCTCGACCTCGCCACCGAACTCGCCGACCGCGAGCTCGCCCCGAAGGCGGCCGGGTTCGAGGAGCGCGCCGAGTTCCCCCGCGAGGTGCTGCGCACCCTCGGCCGGGCGGGCCTGCTCGGCCTGCCGTACGCCGAGGAGCACGGCGGCGCCGCCCAGCCGTACGAGGTCTACCTGCAGGTGCTGGAGATCCTGGCCAGCCGCTGGCTCGCGGTCGCCGAGGCGGTCAGCGTGCACACCCTGTCCTGCTACCCGCTCGCCCAGTTCGGCACCGACGAGCAGCGCAAGCTGCTGCCGGACATGGTCGGCGGGGAACTGCTCGGGGCGTACTGCCTCTCGGAGCCGCAGGGCGGGTCGGACGCGGCCAGCCTGACCACGAAGGCCGTACGCGACGGCGACTCCTACGTCGTCACCGGCACCAAGGCGTGGATCACCCACGCCCGGGTCGCGGACTTCTACAACATCTTCTGCCGCACCGGCGGGCCCGGCCCGAAGGGCATCTCCTGCCTGCTGGCCGACCGGGGCACGCCGGGCATCACCCCCCAGGCCGCCGAGCGGACGATGGGCCTGCACGCCTCGCCGGTGGCACAGGTCGCCTTCGACGACGCCCGGGTGCCTGCCGAGCGGCTCATCGGCGGGGAGGGGATGGGCTTCACCATCGCCATGTCCGCCCTCGACTCGGGGCGCCTCGGCATCGCCGCCTGCGCGGTGGGGCTGGCCCAGGCGGCGCTCGACTACGCGGTGGGCTACGCGAAGGAACGGCAGCAGTTCGGCCGGGCGATCATCGACTTCCAGGGGCTGGGCTTCACCCTCGCCGACCTGGCCACCCAGATCTCCGCCGCCCGGGCGCTGATGCTCTCCGCGGCCCGGCTGCGCGACGCCGGCCGGCCGTACTCGATCGAGGCGGCGAAGGCGAAGCTGTTCGCCACCGACGTGGCGATGCGGGTTACCACCGACGCGGTGCAGGTGCTCGGCGGCGCCGGCTACGTGACCGACCACCCGGTGGAGCGCTACATGCGCGAGGCCAAGGTGCTGCAGATCGTCGAGGGCACCAACCAGATCCAGCGGCTGGTCATCTCCCGGGCGCTCGCGAAGGGCTGACGATGCCCCGACGGGCCGGCACGACACGTACGCCGCGTCGTGCCGGCGGGGGTGCGTCGTCGCAGCCGGGCGGTTTTCCCGGTAGGTTGCACGCCGTGGAGGAGATCGACCGCGCCATCGTCGCCGCACTGACCGCTGACGGTCGGCTGTCGTACACGGATCTGGCGGAGAAGGTGGGCCTGTCGGTGTCCGCGGTGCACCAGCGGGTGCGCCGGCTGGAGCAGCGGGGCGTGATCAAGGGGTACGCCGCCCGGGTCTCCTTCGAGGCCCTGGACCTGCCGCTGACCGCGTTCGTGGCGATCCGGCCGTTCGACCCGTCCCAGCCGGACGACGCCCCGGAACGGCTGGCCCACCTGCCGGAGATCGACTCGTGCTACTCCGTGGCGGGGGAGGACTTCTACCTGCTGCTGGTGCGGGTGGCCAGCCCGACCGACCTGGAGCGGGTGCTCCAGGAGATCCGGACGGCGGCGAACGTGACCACCCGCACGACGGTGGTGCTGTCGACCCCGTACGAGAACCGGCCGCCGAAGATCAGTGCCGAGCTCCAGGCTCGGGCGCGTTCCCGCTCGGCGGGGGAGCCGGCTGGTTCCACCGCTGGATGACCCGCCGGCCGTGCTCGTGGCCGAGCACGCTGACGGTCGCGGTGTCCAGCCGCAGCAGCCCGCCGGCCGACGGCGGCAGACCGACCCAGCGGGCGCCGAGCACCCGCAGGCTGTGGCCGTGCCCGACGAGGGCCACGGTGCCCCGGTCGAGCAGCGGGTGGACCCGGGCGAGCACCCGGTCGACGCGCTCGCCGACCTCGCTGGGGGACTCCCCGCCGGGGCAGCCGTCCGTCCAGAGGTTCCAGCTCGGGTGGTCGTCGTGGATGTCGGCGGTGGTGCGGCCCTCATAGTCGCCGTAGTGCCACTCGGCGAGGTCGTCGTCGGTGCCGGTGACGGGGAGGCCGGCGAGCTGCGCGGTGCGCAGCGCCCGGGCCCGGGGGCTGGTGAGGACGGCGGCGACGTGCCGGCCGGCGAGGAACTCGCCGAGGGCGCGGGCCTGCCGCTCGCCGTCGGGGGTGAGCGGCAGGTCGGTGTACGAGGTGTGCCGGCGGCTGGCGCTCCAGGTGGTTTCGCCGTGCCGGATCAGCAGGATCTCTCCCATTCGTCCAGTCAACCAGACGTTCGTGGCGAACCCGGACGACCCCGCTCACGCGCTCTACGCCGTCTTCGACGCGGCCACCCTCACCGCCCGGCCCGATCCCCTTCAAGGCTCCTGCATGTCCTGGCAGGATCTCGTCATCGCCGAGACCGTGCTGGCCGGGGTCGCCCGCAGATGGCCTTCCTCGACGCGAGCAGCTCACTCGTTCCCGCTGCCACACACGATCCGGTGGATCGTCACCTGAGGATCCCCCGCTCGTACGCGGTGGCCACGGCTGCTGCCCGGTCGTTGACGCCCAACTTGGCGTAGAGATGGGTGAGGTGGGTCTTGACCGTGGCTTCGCTGATGAAGAGCGTCTTGGCGATCTCCCGATTGGTGGCGCCCTTGGCGACGAGTACCAGGATGTCGCGTTCGCGGGCGCTGAGTGGTCGTCCCTCGTCGGTACCGGCGGTCTCGGCCGGGTTACGGATCCGGGCGACGAGGCGGGCGGCGACGGATGGTGAGAGCACCGTCCGGTTTTCCGCCGCCGCTCGTACCGCGTCGTACAGTTCGTCTCGAGGGGCGTCCTTGAGGATGTAGCCGGTCGCTCCCGCTTCGATTGCCGGAATGACGTCGGAGTCCGTGTCGAAGGTGGTCAGTACCAGGACCCGGCAGCGCAGTCCGCGTCGGACCAACTCGGTGATTGCGGCGACTCCGCTGCCGCCGGGCATCCGGAGGTCCATCAGTACCACGTCGGGGTCGAGACGTTCGGCGAGTTCGACCGATTCGCGCCCATCGGGCGCCTCGTCCAGCACCAGGAAGTCCGGTGATGCCGCGAACATGCCGCGCAGGCCGTCCCGTACCACGGGATGGTCGTCAACGAGCAGTAGGGTTATGGGTCCGGAGCTACGAGTCATTGCGCACCAACGGTACGCGCACCGCGAGCGCGGTACCGCCTCCAGGTTCGGACTCGATCTCGATACTGCCGGCGACCCGTTCCGCGCGTGCTCGCATTCCGTCCAGGCCAAACCCGCCTCGCTCGGAGCGCGGCGGAACGTCGCGCGGATCGAATCCGCGACCGTCGTCCCGGACGTCCAAGGTCACTTCGTCGTCGAGGTAGGACAGGGTGACTCCGACTCTGCCAGCGTCCGCGTGTTTCGCCACGTTGCCCAAGGCCTCTTCGGTGATCCGGAGCAGGGTGGCCTCGATCTCCTCGTGCAGCCGCTCCGCGACGCCGGTCACGGTGAGTTCCAGCCGCGCCGTCGAGGTGACCGACCAGCGCGCTGCCGCCTCCTGCAGAGCGTCGGGCAGCGTGCGGTGTTCCAGCGGCCCGGGTGCGAGGTTGTGCACGGAACGGCGTGCCTCGCCGAGGCTGTACCGGGCGAGAGCCGCGGCACGTTCGACATGTCTGCGCGCGCTGTCATGGTCGGTGCTGTCGAGACCGGCCTGCAGTTGGGTGATGATGCCGGTCAGCCCCTGCGCCAGAGTGTCGTGGATCTCCGCGGCGAGACGACGGCGCTCGTCGTCGCGGCCCGCCCCCCGGGCCTGTACGAGCAACTGGGCCTGGAGCGCTTCGTTCTCGGCCAACGCCTGTGCCAGCCGGGCGTTGGTGCGCTCCAACTCGTCGATGGCGGCCTTCTGCTCCCGCTGCTGCGCGGTCGTCTGGTCGTTGAACCGGTCGAGGATGAGGGCGAGCGAGGAGTGGAGCGCGAGGAGGGCGGCGAAGACGCCCCACCGCTCAGGACTGTCGGGTGGCGGCCCCCCGGGCGTCGACGACTGCGAGCCGGCGAGGGTCATCGCGACCGCCAGGAGGCCCCACCGGCGTTTCGCCCTGGACAGCTGCCGGCTCGCGTCGAAATAGCCCATCAACGCGTACACGGAGAAGAAGGGGTTGAGCAGGCTCAGGGCGAACGCGATCCCGGTGCGGACGGCGAAGTAGACCGTCCTGCCTCGGGACGGCTCGGGCAGCTCCCGGAGTCTGCGGTCCCACGCCAGCTGCCACAGCAGAGCGCCTGCGGTGAGTGCACCAGCCAGGTACACGGCGCTGGAGCTCATCAGCGTGCCCGCTGTGACGGCGGAGACGAGCGCGCCGAGGCCGAGCAGCACGTAGGGGCCCCAGCGGTAGAACCACGGCCATCCCGGCTCGTTCCTCGGTGCCTCGGTCATTTCCTACTCCCAACGAAACCAACGAGCGGCGGCCGCCAGGAGCGCGACGGTCCACAGAGCGAGCACGGTGAGATGGTTCCACGCCGGCCAGCTTCCGAGGGTGGCCTGGTCCAGGGCCTGGGCGGCGGCGCCGAACGGCGTGAATTCCACGATCTGGCGCAGGGTCTCGGGCAGCACCTGGATCGGTACGTAGCTTCCGGACGCGAACATCGCGGGGAAGAAGATCGACATTCCGGTGGCGGTGGCCATTCTGGCCGTCCGGGAGACTGAGGTGATCACCGCGCCCAACGCCAGACCGGCCAGCACCGCGAGCGCCAGCGTCGCCGCGTACGCCGGCGGGTTCCGCGGCAGGCTGATGGCGAAGACGAGGCGCCCCAGAGTCACCACGAACGACGCGGCGAGCAACGCGGCCACTGCGTGCAGCGCCATCTGGGCCATCAGCAGATCTGCGGGGCGGGCCGGCGTGGTACGCATCCTGCGCAGGATGCCGCGCTCCCGGTAGCCGGCCAGCGCGGCCGGCATTGCCTGCAGGCTCGCCGTGATCATGGCGACCAGCACCGTGCTGGGGACGAAGAACTCGATCATCCGGCGGCCGCCGAACTCGGGGCTCGCCTCCCGCCAGCCCGGGACCAGCCCGAACGCGACGAGCAGCAGGGGAGGAAACGCCAGCACCCAGAACAGGGTCCCAGGCTCTCGGGCGAACAGCCGGGTCTCCGCCCTGAGCACGGCGGCGGACGCGGAAGTGCGTACGGACATGTCAGGACTCTCCGGGTGCGGTGTTGGCGGACGCGACGAATTCCTGTGGCTGGGCCCTTCCGGTGAGGTTCAGGAACGCGTCGTCCAGGGTGGCGTCCACCACGCGGAGCTCTGCCGCGATGACCTGGTGGTGGGCGAGCATCCCGATCACCGCGTTGGCGGTTTCGTCGGTGCCGACGATGACCAACCGGTCGCCGTGGTTCGTCACGGACGTCGCGCCGGGCAGCGCCTGCAGTTGGGTGTCCGGCAGCGGCGCCGAGGGGCGGAAGGAGATGACGGTCGGGCTGTCGGTGCGCCTGATCAGGCCGGAAGGAGAGTCCAGGGCGACGATCCTGCCGCGGTCGAACACGGCGATCCGGTCGCAGAGGTGCTGAGCCTCCTCCATGAAGTGGGTCACGAGGAGGATCGTGACGCCCGAGTCACGTACGTCCCTCATCAGGGCCCAGGTGTCGCGGCGTGCTCGTGGGTCGAGGGCCGTGGTCAGCTCGTCGAACACGACGACCCGGGGCCGACCCAGCAGCGCGAGGGCGATGAAGAGCCGCTGCTTCTGGCCACCGGACAGCTTGCCGAACCGCTGATCCATGAGGCGGTCGAGGCCAAGCTGTTCGGTGAGCGGCTCCCAGCTGGCGGGGGTGGGGTAGAACGCGCTGTAGAGCTGCAGAGCCTCGGCGACGGTGAGGTTCGCCTGTAGCTCGCTCGACTGCAACTGCACCCCGAGCAGCAGGGTCAACTCGCGGTGGTCGCGCAGCGGGTCGAGTCCGGCGACCCGGATGCTGCCGGCGTCGGGGACACGAAGGCCTTCGACGCATTCGACGGCTGTGGTCTTTCCCGCGCCGTTCGGGCCGAGGATGCCGAAGATCTCGCCTTCCTCCACGGCGAAGCCCACGTCGTCGACGACTCTCCTGCCCATGTAGGACTTGCTCAGCCCGTTGACTTCCACGATCGGCATGGTCGAAGCATCGCTGTTGAGCCCGGGCACCCGGCATCCGCCATCGCGCTCGTCCTGGCCATCAACCACATGGATGATGGCTCGCGCCGTTGGGCTCGTCCGATCGACGGGCGGGCGTGGTCGGCCATGCCGGTGCTCGCCTGCTGTCCGGCTCGACCGCGTCGGGCAGGCCGGTGTCGGGCTCGTGCTGGACGTGGACGCCTCGATCGTGATCTGCCAGTTCGAGAAGCAGCCGGCGAGCCTGATTTCTGTCCCCCGGTTCACCTAGTGTCCTAGGATGCCCTAGCGGGTGTGCGAGCCACCGCACGACGAGCCCAGGTTTCCACCGGCCGACTCCGGGCACGCAGACAGACAAGGGCACGGAGAGCCCGGCCCGGCGCAGGAGCAGGGGAGGCGACATGAGCTTCACCGACAAGGCGAAGAACCAGGTCGAGCAGCTGACCGGCGCGGCCAAGGAGCGAATCGGCGACGTCACCGACAACGAGCGGATGCGGGGCGAGGGCGCCACGCAGCAGAGCGACGCGCGTGCCCGGCAGGCCGGCGAGCGCATGAAGGAAGCCGGCCGCGACGCGAAGGACGCCTTCACCCGGTGACCCGGGCGAGTTGTATGGCCCCCGCGGCCACCCCCGGGGGCGGAGTATGGTGGCGGGGCCCCGCGGTGGGGGGGGGCGGGGGGGGGTGGGGTTCGCGGGGGGGTGTTAAAGGTGG
>NZ_JBFAVI010000141.1:0-17907 GCF_040679695.1 Micromonospora sp. NPDC052213 | reverse complement strand
CAAACCCCGTGGGTGTTAAAAACACTATCCGCATCAACCCTGGGGGCGGGGGGGGGCCCGCCCCCGTCCCCCCCCGCCCCCCCGCACCCCTGGTCAGCAGCTCGGCGTCCGCGCCGGGACGACCGGTTCGAACCGGACGGCGTCGGCCCGGTGATGGCCGACCTGCTGCGCCGACAGGCGCACCGTGGCGGTCGCCGGGTCGAGGTGCCACGCGCCCAGCACCCGCCACTGCCCGGCGTCCCTGGTCTGGTCGACCGTCCGGGTGTCGGTGCCGGCGGTGTGCGCCACCCGGTAGGTGGCCGCGGTGGTGGTGGTGGAGTTCGTCGGATACCACACGCTGACCCGGTAGGCGCCGGCCGGCAGCGTGGGCCGCCATGTGGCGACGGCGCCCGTGCCGCCGCCGGCGACGCGGGTGGTGCTCTCGGCGTACCCCTTGAGCGTGCTGGCGGTCCAGCCGCCCGTCTCGGTGTAGCCGTCCTGGCCGTCGTCGACGACGACCGCCCGCGTCGGGTCCGGTGTGCCGACGGGTACCGCCGTCCGCCCGACCGCCCCGGCCGCGTGCAGGGCCACCTCGTGCAGCGCGCCGACGCTCGCGCCGGGCGGAGCCGTGATCGTGAAGCTCACCTGCTGCGCGGCGTTCGGCGCCAGCGCGACCGGGATGGACGCCGGGGTGCTGCTCCATCCCTCCGGCAGGCCGAGGGCGGCGCAGCCGCTCGCGCCCGCCAGGGCGGTCGCGGTGATGGTGGCCGTGACCGTGGTGCTGCCCCCGGGCGCCGCCACCGGGTCGACGGAGAGCCCGGTGATCCGGGGCTGCACCGTGGCCGGATCCACCGGTCGGAACCGGACGGCGCTGACCCGGTGGAAGGCCGGGTCGTCGACGGTGATCCGGACGAAGCCGTCCTCGCCGGCGGCGAACGGGAAGGTCCCGAGGACCCGCCAGGTGCGCGCGTCCTGCTGCTGGTCGACCCGCACCGGCGTCTCCCCGTCGCGGTGCCGCACCAGGTAGTCGGCCTCCCTGGTGGTGTCGGCGTTGGACGGGTACCAGACGGCGACCTCGTACCACCCGGCCTCGGTCAGGGCCGGCCGCCAGGTGGCGGTGCCGCCGAGTTTGCCCTCCGCGCTGAAGCGCGACGGGACCCCGTTGTACCCGGCCAGGCTGCTGGCGAGCCACTCTCCGGTCTCCGTGTACCGGGGGCGGATGTCCTGCGGGGTGACGATGACATCCTCGCTGGCGATCCGTACCTGCGCCGTGGTCGCGGCGCCGTCGTCGAGCGTCGCGGTCACCCGGTACGCCTGGTCGCGTTCGGCCGAGGCGGGTGAGGTGAGGGTGAAGCGGTACGCCTCCTCCCCTCGGGCGGCGACCTCGTACGGCACGCTGGCCGGTGTGATCGTCCAGCCGGCGGGCGGGGTCAGGCGCAGCGTGCCCCGGGCGGTGGCCGGGCCGACGTTGAGCACGCTGGCGGTGACCGTGGTGGCGTCGCCCGGGTCGGCGAGTTCCGTCGGTGCCGCGACGAGGGCGCTCAGCCGGGTCGGTGGCTTGACGGTGAGCCGACCGGCGGTCAGCGCCACCTCGCCGCCGCGCCAGCTCACCGTCCCCTTGAGCGCCACCGTGCCGGCGGCGTCGGGCGCGGCGGTCAGCGCGTAGCGCCAGGTGGCCGCCGCCCCTGCCGGCACGGTGGACGGCTGCGTGCCCTCCGGCCGGGCCGACCAGCCCGCCGGGAGGTCCAGCGTGACCGCCGGGTCGGTGATGGTGGCGGAGCCGTCGTTGCGGACGGTCACGGCGAGCCCCACGGTGTCGCCGGGGGTGGTGTGGGGTGAGGCGGGGGTCACCGCGCCGCAGACCGGCGCCCCGGGCGGGCAGCGGCCGGTCACCGCCGGCGGCAGGCGCAGGGTCGCCTCGTCGGTCTGGGCGGCGTCGGTGCTGATCCGGTACCGGAACGACGTGTCGAGATCCTCGACCGGGATCGTCCACTCGTTCGGGTAGATCCGGTCCGCCTGCTCGTGCCAGGTGGCGCCGCCGTCGGTCGACCAGTGCAGGGTCGCCGGGGCCTCGGTGGCCGCCTGCAGGTAGGCGTCGTAGCCGGTGCCGTCCGGCCGGGTCAGCAGCATCCCGCGGGCGGTCCCGATCGGGCTCGCGTCGTCGAAATGGTAGCTGTCCCGCCCGACGTCGGCCTGCCCGCCGCCGACCTGGTGGGCGACGTCCGGCACCGACACGCCACGGACGACCAGCGCGGTGACACCCCGGCCGGAGACGGTGACCGGCAGGGTCGCCCCGCGCATCGTGGTGGCGGCCCGGGAACCGTTGTCGCGGATCACCTCGACCTTGTACTCCCGGTCCGGGCGCACCCCGCTGACCTTGGGGTCGAAGCGCACGACGCTGCGGGAGGTGCCGGTCGCCTCGTTGGTCAGGCTGAGGTAGAGGCTGTCGTTGCCGTGCCCGGTGACCCAGTTCAACTGCGGGTCGGCGACGTCGACGATGCCCTTGGGCAGGTACGGCCAGACGCCGTCCTCACCGTAGAACGTGCCGGGCTGATGGCCGTAGACGTGGTACTTGAAGTAGACGTAGTTGGTCTCGAACGCGGCCGGGAAGCTGATCTTCCCGCGCGAGCGGTACGCGTGCTCGGCGAGCAGGTAGTCCATCGCCAGCCCGAGCTGCGCCGGGATGTGGTGGTAGTAGATGGAGGTGAGTCCGGCCGGGCCGGTCAGCGGGAAGTCCGGGCGCATCTGGGCCGCGGTGAACTCGCGGTAGTAGTAGCCGGGGTAGTTGGTGAAGCGGCCGACGACGAGGTTGTGCGCCACGTCGGCGAGCAGCCCGTCACCGGTGTGGCCGGCGAGCCGCAGCAGGAACGGCGCCCAGATCGGGTTCATCACGAGGCCGCCGCCGGGGTTCTCCCGACCCGCGGCGATCTTGTAGGTGCTCAGCTGCTCGAAGGTCATGCCGTTGGTGGAGACCATCCAGGCCGGCACCTCCTCGGCCGGCACGTCCTTCTTCGGGTAGTCGTAGGTCACGGGAGGCTTCCAGCGGTCCACCTGCGCGTCGATCCACCCGTCGGCGTTGACGGTGATGTCGCCCTCGGGCACCGGGCGCACCATCGTCTGCGTGACGAACCGCTTCGCCTCGGTGTAGGCGGCGTTCAGGTAACGCTTCTCGCCGGTCTCCTCGTACAGCTCCAGCAGCTCCACCCAGCCCTTGGAGTAGTTGAACTGGAAGCCGTTCTCGGCGATGTTCGTCGTGTACGGCGGGTCGATCTGGGCGGTGACGTAGCGGTCCGCCTCGGCCTTCGCCTCCGCCAGGTACGCCGGGTCGCCGGTGAGCCGCCACGCCGCGAGCGGGGTGCTGACCGGCGTCCGGCTGTCCTTGCGGGGGCTCTCCTCGATCGACTTCAGGGCCAGTTCGTGCAGGCCGGCCACCTGGCCCCGGGTCTGCTGGTAGAGCGGCACGAGGGTGGAGGCGTCCCCGGCCACGCTGCCGACGCGCCAGGCGTTGGTGTCGCCGTAGACCGGGTTCTGCTTGATCGGGGTCCAACCGATGTTGTTGCGCGACACCTGGTACTCCAGGGACGGCCGTGCCCGCTTGTCGTAGAGCTCCCGGTTCCCGGTCAGGTAGTAGGCGCCGAGCAGGACACCGCTGGTGGCGGTGCGCACCGCCCGGTCGTTCTCGGTGTCCACGAAGCCCTTCGCCCGGTCCCACCAGCCCGACAGGGATCGCTGGTAGGTCTCGCTGTCGTCGGCGTCGGAGTCCCGCATCACCAGGTCGACCAGGTTGTGCACCGTGTCGGTCAGCGAGGTGTCGTAGATGTTGCGCCGGTAGGCGGAGTAGTCGTACTCGTCGCGGACCAACCGGGTGTAGGCCTGGTACATGGTCGCGGGCTGGGCGTAGACGCCGAAGGTGAACCGGTGCCGCTGCCCGGCATCGAGCGGCGAGTGCCGGCCGACCTGCGGCGCGAAGGCGGTCGGCTGCACCCCGCCGGTGTCGTTGCGCAGGCTCATCCCGAACGGTTGCCCGTCCGCGCCGACCTCGCGCTGGTGCTCGAACGGGATCGCCTCGGCGGGTGCGTACACCCCGCTGGTCACCTGCTGTCCGGCGACGGTGCGTTCCAGCATGCAGGCCGGGGCCATCAGCTCCCAGGCGCTCAGGGCCTCGGCGCCGTAGACGACCCGGGCGTGCTGGCGGCTGCCGCAGAGCACCTCGTCGACGTCGCCGAAGGCGGTGACGTCGAGGGACTGGTAGCCGACGACGAAGTTGTCGGCGCGGCGGGCGGTCAGGGTCCACGACGCCTCGGGGTTGTCGCCCGCGACCGACCAGCGGACGGTCAGTTCGTACGCCCCGGGCGCCCCGGTGCGCAGCTCGACGGTGCGACTGTCGACGGTGCGGAGTCCGGTGAAGCCGACCCAGCCGGGGTTCATGGAGCTGTAGTAGTCGGTCGGTGTGCCGTTCGCGCCGCTGAGCACGAGCCACTGCTCGTCGAAGCGGCGCTCGGCGTCGGTGACGGGCAGCCAGCCGCCGGGGGTGCGGACCTTGATGTCCCGCAGGTACGTCTGCCCGCCGCGCCAGGTGGCGTGGTGAAAGATCATCCGGTGGTGGTCGCCCTCGATGGTGGCCACCTGCCGGATGCGCAGGTCGGGCTTGTCCGTCTCGCGCAACGGGGTGGCGAAGGGAGCCTGGTCCTGGTTGGTCGGCGCCGCGACGGCCGTCCCGGAGGGCAGCACCAGTGCCGCCAGGACGAGGAAGAGGGTGAGTAAGGAACGATGCCGCCTCGATACTGTGGGCTTCACATCCATGAAATGGATAGTTAATGCAATCAATTCCCGTGTCAAGGGCGCCCGTCGGGAGGGGTATGCGTGCTCGGTGGTAGACGCTCCGTCCCGCTTCGCGCCGTACGGCGCGACGTCAGTCGCCCCAGGGCGGCTCGCGGCCTCCGTGCGTATCTGACCCACATGGCGGATGCCTATTGCACGAGGTGGTAGGTGAAGCTACTGTCCTCAACACGCTCTTCACCGCGACGAAACAGACCGAAGCCTCGCCCTCGTTGGCCGAGCGGCTCCGCCAACCGGTGATCGAACAGGAGTAGGACATGAAGCAACCAGAGCTCACCCGCCGGTCCTTGCTGCGGATCCTGGGCGTGGGTGCGGCCGCGACCGCGGCGGGCGGGCTGACCACCGCGTGCAACCTGGTCGGCAGTGGCGACGGGTCCAGCGGGGACACGGTGACGATCAAGGTCATGCTGGTGCCCGACCCCTCCGGCGCCTCCCAGTTCTACCGCGAACAGTTCGACCTGTTCGAGGAGAAGAACCCGGGCATCAAGGTCCAGGTCATCGAGAACCCGAGCGACCAGCAGATCAACGCCATCGAACTCAGCTTCCAGCAGGGCAACGCGCCGGACGTCTTCCGCGCCCAGGACCAGGGCTTCGACCGCATCTTCGAACGCGGCTGGATCGCGCCGCTCGACCAGTACGTCACCGACGAGTTCAAGGCCCGGTTCCCCGAGGGCAGCCTCGACCCCGCCACGTCCGGACTGCACCGCGACGGCAGGCTCTACACGCTGCCGCTGGTCTGGGGAAAGTGGTCCGTGGTGCGGTTCCTCCTGGTGAACAACACCGCCGCGAAGACGGGCGGGGTCACCGCCGCCCCGAAGACCTGGGAGGAGTTGGAGCAGGCTGCCGCCGCGATCACCCGCGCCGGCGGGGGCAGGACGTTCGGCTTCGCGGGCCCGTGGAGCAAGAGCGTCCTGGCCCGCATGCTCCAGCACACCGCCGGACCGGCCTCGATCGACAACGGCATCGACCTGCGCACCGGCCGGGCGGCCGTCACCCACCCGTCGCTCGCCGCGGCGGTCGACCTGCTCAGGCGGATGCACGCCGCGAAGAGCATGACTCCGGGCTGGGAGACCTGGACGGACGCGGGCAAGGTGCACACCGCGTTCGCCAAGGGCGAGCTGGCGATGTTCCTCGCCTCCCCGTTCCAGATCAACGAGGTCCGCAAGCTGAACCCGCAGCTCGACATGACCATCGCGGCCGTGCCCGTGCCGGCGGCCGGGCGCGGCGGCTACTCGGGACAGACGGCGAGCTTCAGCCCGCTGTGGTCCATGTCGGCCCAGTCCAAGCACCCGGAGCAGGCGTGGAAGGTGATGGACTTCCTCGCCTCCAAGGAGTTCCACCGGGCGTACTACGAGAAGTTCGGCACCCTGACCGCCCTGGAGAGCGCCTGGCAGGACAAGGCGGCGAACAACGCGGACCAGAAGGCGATCATGGACGTCGCCACGCAGACCGTGCGGCTCATCCCCAACCCGATCCTCGCCACCAAGGGCGGCGCGCAGCTGATGGCGGCCATCCGCGGCAAGCAGGATCTCCAGTGGTCCGAGATCGCCCTGCCGGCCATCCTGCGCAACCAGCCCTTCGGTCCGGCCGCCGCGAACCTCAACGGCAAGCTCGACGCCTTCATCGACGAGCAGATCAAGACCCTGTCGGGCAAGGGGGTGCCGGCCTCGCGCGCCGACCTCACCTTCCCCGGGTGGGACCCGCTGCAGCCGTTCACCCCGAGCCAGAAGTGACCAGCACCCCCACCGTCGCCCCGGGCGGCGCCGCCGAACCGGCGGCGGCGCCACCCCGGCCCACTCCCGCCGCCGCCCGGCGCCGCCGCCCCGGCAGGCTGCGCCGGCACGCCTGGCAGTACGTCTTCCTCGCCCCGATGCTGCTGCTCTTCGTGGCCTTCACGCTCTGGCCGATGGTGGCGAGCTGGTGGTACTCGTTCTTCGACTGGGACGGGGTGGGCCCGGCCACCGAGTGGGTCGGCCTCGCCAACTTCACCGAGGTGCTCGGCAACGAGCGGTTCTGGCACGCCTTCCGCAACTCGTTCCTCTTCTCCCTGGCCGCGATCTGCGTCGAGATGCCGCTGGCGCTGCTCGTGGCGATCCTGCTCAACAGCCGCCGGCTGCGCGGGCGCAACCTCTACCGGCTGTTCCTGTTCCTGCCGGTGGTGACCACCACGGCGGTGGTCGGCATCGTCTTCGCGGTCCTGCTGGACCCGGCCGGCGGGTTCGTCAACGAGGTGCTGCGCTCCGCCGGGATCGTCGACTCGCCGGTGAGCTTCCTGTCCGAGTCGTCGGCCCTGCCGACGGTCATGGCGGTCGACGTGTGGAAGGGCTTCGGCATCACCCTCGTCTACTGGCTCGCCGCGCTGCAGACCGTCCCCGAGGACCTGTACGAGGCGGCGAAGGTCGACGGCGCGAACGGGCGCCAGACGCTGCGGCACGTCACCCTCCCGGTGATCGCCCCGATCGGCGTGGTGATCCTGCTGCTCACCTTCCAGAAGAGCATGAACCCGTTCGACCTGGTGCAGGCGATGACGCAGGCCGGCCCCAACTACGCCACCGACGTGGTCGCCACCTACATCTACCGGTACGCCTTCAACCCCGAACTCAACGCGCCCCGCTACGGCTTCGCCTGCGCCGCCGGCGTCGTCTTCGGGGTCATCACGCTGGTGATGACGGCACTGCAGGCACCGCTGCTGCGCCGGCAGTACCTGAAGGGGAGCCGCTGATGCGTCGGATGCACCTCTGGCACCTGCTGCTGGTGCCGCTCTGCGCGGTCTGGGTCTACCCCTTCGTCTGGATGGTCTCCACGGCCTTCAAGTCGGAGCGGGAGGTCTTCCTCGGCGGGCTCTCGGTGCTGCCGGAGGAGTGGAGCCTCGACAACTTCACCCGGGCCTGGGACACGGCGCACTTCGGCACCTACCTGTCCAACACGGTCGTCTTCTCCGTCACCACCGTGGCCATCGTCCTGCTGGTCTCCGCCACCTCCGGGTACGCCCTCGGCCGGGGCGACCTGCCCGGCAAGAAGGTGATCGTCGGGCTGCTCATCGCCACCATGTTCATCCCGCACGGCTACACGATCATTCCGATCTTCAAGCTGGTCGACGGGCTCGGGCTGAGCAACGGGCTGCTCGGTGCGGTGCTGGCCACCGCCGGGCCGGCGCACGTCGTACCCATCCTGCTGTTCATGGGGTACTTCGCCGGCATGCCGCAGGAACTGGAGGACGCGGCCCGGATCGACGGCGCCGGCTACCCGCGCATCTTCTTCCGGATCATGTTGCCGCTGGCCAAGCCGGTGATCGGCACCGTGGCGCTGTTCAACTTCATGGCGGCGTGGAACGCCTTCTTCATCCCGCTGGTGTTCACCCTGGGGCGGCCGGAACTGCGCACGCTCGGCGTCGGCATGTACAGCTTCTTCGGCCAGGAGGCCACCGACTGGGGCGGACTGGCCGCCGCGGCGACGATCAGCCTGCTGCCGATCATCGCGATCTTCCTGTTCCTGCAGCGTACGTTCGTGGAGGGGATCGCCGGTGCCGTCAAGTCCTGACACTGTGCTCGCGCACCCGGTGTCCGCCGAGCGCTACGAACTCGGCGAGGGTCCGCGGCTGGATCCGCGCACCGGTGAACTGCTCTGGGTGGACATCCGCGCCGGCCGGCTGTGGCGGGGGCGCTTCGGCGGCGACCGGATCGAGGTGCTGGCCGGGTACGACGTCGGGGCGGCGACCGGGGCCGTGGCGCCGCTCGCCGCCGCCGGCGCGGGCTGGGTCGTGGCGGCCGGGCGGGGGTTCCGGCACGTCTCGGCCGACGGCACGGTACGCCCGCTCGGTGGTGACGTCGCCGCGCCGCGCACCCAGATGAACGACGGCGGCTGCGACCCGTACGGCCGGTTCCTCGCCGGAAGCCAGATCCTGGGCGGCGCGGAACCCTGGTCCGGCGCGCTCTACCGGCTGGAGCCGGACGGCTCGGTGGCGACGGTGCTGGACGGCGTCGGGTGCGCGAACGGGCTCGGGTTCGACCCCGCGGGGGAGACGATGTACCACGTGGACAGCCGGCGCCGCCGACTCACCGGCTACCGCTACGACCCGGCGGCCGGCGCGGCCGGCGACCCGCGGGTCCTCGTCGACTGCGACGACGCCACCCCCGACGGCCTCTGCGTCGACGCCGAGGGTTGCCTCTGGGTGGCGATGTGGGACGGCTGGTGCGTCCGCCGCTTCGCCCCGGACGGCACCCCGCTGGCCCGGGTGCGGCTGCCGGTGCCCCGGCCGACCGCCGTCTGCCTGGTCGCCGGCACCCTCGTGGTGACGACGGCCTGGATCGGGCTGGACGAGGCGACCCGGCGCGCGGCGCCGGACAGCGGCCGGATCTTCGCCGTCGACGTCGGGATCGACGCGGCGCCGGCGCACACCTGGGGGGCGGCGTGAAGATCACACACCTGGAGCTGCTGACCGTGCCGCAGGACACGAGCGCCATGCTGCTGGTGGTCGTGCACACCGACGCCGGCGAGTACGGCGTCGGCGAGGTCGGCATGCGCTCCCGCTGGCGGGCCGTCCGCGGCGCGGTCGAGGACTTCGCCGAGCAGCTGGCGGGCGCCGATCCGAGCCGGATCGAACACCTCTGGCAGGTCCTCTCCCGGTCGGGGTTCTTCCCGGCGAACGGGGTGCTCGCCTCCGTGCTCGCCGCGATCGACGTGGCGCTGTGGGACCTGCGCGGCAAGACACTCGGCGTGCCGCTGCACCAACTGTTCGGCGGCGCCTCCCGGGACCACGTCGAATGCTATGTGCACGTCCGCGTCGGCGACGCCAGGGACCCGGCCGCGACGGTGGCCGAGGCCGAGCGGCTCGTGGCAGCCGGATGGCGGTACCTGCGGGTGCCGGCGAACAGCCCGGACGCCGACGGCGAGTACGACCAGCGGAGGGCCCTGCGGCACACCGTCGCGACCGTGGAACGGCTCCGCGCCGCGCTGGGCGACGACGTCGAGCTGCTGCTCGACGTACACACCCGGTTGGAGCCCCCGCAGGCCGTGACGCTGTGCCGGGAGTTGGAGCCGTTGCGGCCGTACTTCGTCGAGGACCCGCTGCGCAGCGAACACCTCGACGGCTACCGGATGCTGCGCCGGCGCACCGCCGTCCCGCTGGCGGCGGGTGAACAGCTCGGCACGAAGTGGGAGTTCCGGCCGCTGATCGAGGGTGAGCTGATCGACCACGCCCGCGTCGACGTGGCCAACACGGGGCTCACCGAGGCCCGCAAGATCGCGGCGATGGCCGAGGCCCACCACATCAACCTGGCCACCCACAACCCGCTCGGCCCGGTCACCGCCGCCGCCTCCGCACACCTGAACCTGGTCCTGCCCAACGTCTCCGTCCAGGAGCAGCCGTGGCCCGAGTTCCCGCCCTCGCCGGTGCTGACCGCCGGCCCCGTGCTGACTTCCGGCCGGATCAGGCCGGCGGAGCGGCCCGGCCTCGGCATCGAGCTCGACCTCGCCGCCGCCCGCGGGCTCGACCCCGGCGGTCCGGCCCCGCTGCCGGTCTACCACCGCCGCGACGGCTCCTTCACGAACTGGTGACCGGGATGCGGGTACTGGTGACCGGCGCGGCCGGCGGGGTGGCCGGGCTGCTCGTGCCGCAACTCGCCGGAGAACACGAGCTGCGGCTGACCGACCTGCGCGCCCCGCAGCCGGTCGGGCCGGCGGAGGTGGTGCCCGGCGACCTCGCCGACCGGGGGTTCGCCGAGCGGCTCTGCGCCGGGGTGGACGCGGTCGTGCACCTGGCCGGGAACCCGCGGCCGGGCGAGGGCTGGGACCGGCTGCACGGCCCCAACGTCGAGGTGCCGACCCGGGTCCTGGCGGCGGCCGCGGAGGCGGGCGTACGCCGGGTGGTGCTCGCCAGCTCCGTCCACGTCCTCGGCGGCTACCACCCACCGGCCGCCCGGCCCGCGCCCGGTCCGATACGCGACTCGTGGCCGCCCCACCCGTGCTGCCGCTACGGCGCCACCAAGGTCTTCGGCGAGGCCGCCGCCCGGGTGTACGCGGACTCGGGTGCCCTCTCCGTGGTCTGTCTGCGCCTCGGCGGCTGCCGTCCCGTGCCGCCGACGCACGGCTGGTTCGACGCCTGGCTCGGCCCGGCGGACCTGGGCCAGGCGGTACGCCGGGCCCTGCGGGCCGACGTCCGCTTCGGGGCGTACACCATCACCTCGGCGAACACCCGGGCGCTCTTCGACCTCGACGCGGCCCGGCGCGACCTCGGTTACGCGCCGGTCCTGGACTCGGAGGCGTACCGGGACAGCGCGCCCGACGGCCCGTCGACGCTGTGCCGGGGCGGGCAGGGCTGAGCCCGTCGCGGGTCAGCCCACCCGGTCGAGGAACTGCCGCGATCGCCGCACCACCAGCGCCGTCGCCTCCGCGTCGTACGACGGCAGCGAACTGTCGGCGAACAGGTGCTGGTCGCCCGGGTAGACGCACAGCTCGCCCAGGTCGGCTCCGACCGTCGCGACCAGTTCGCGTGCGGCGTCGATGTCGCCCTCCAGCGCGAAGAACGGGTCCTTGTCCATGCCGTGGATCTGCACCGGGACCCCGGTGGGCCACGGCCCGACGGCCCACTCGCCGGTGATCGGAAGGCAGGCTTCGTAGAGCAGCGCGCCGCGCGCGCCGGGCCGGGTCTGGGCCATCCGCTGGGCCGTGGCGGCGCCGAAGGAGATGCCGGCATAGACCAGCTCTCCGGGGAGGTCGGCCACGGCTCGGTCGGCGCGCTCGTCGAGCACCTCACCTCCGATGCGCCGGGTCAGCGCGAGCCCGTCCTCGAGGGTCGCCGGTCGTTCGCCGTCGAACAGGTCCGGCGTGTGCACCGTGTGTCCGCCGGCGCGTAACTGCTCGGCGAACGCGCGCATCCCGTCGGTGAGCCCCTGCACGTGGTGGAACAGCACGACTTCGGCCATCTCTACACTCCTGACATCGGACGGCGAGGATCAAACGATCCACAATATTAGAACGGTCGAGAAATGTCGGTCAATGAGCGGATCCCGGACTACGACCTCGAAGAGATGCTCGTGGTCACCGCGCCCGAGCAGCTGCGGGCGCTGGCCGACCCGCTGCGCGCCACGCTCCTGGAGCTGCTCCTCGAACGGGCCGCCACGGTCACCGAGATGGCCCAGGCGGTCGACCGCCCCAAGAGCAGCGTCGCCTACCACGTGAACCTTCTCGTCGACGTCGGTCTCCTGCGCGTGGTCCGTACCCGCCGCGTTCGGGCGATCGAGGAGCGGTACTACGGCCGGGCCGCCCGTACGTTCTACGTCGGCGTGCTCAGCCGCAGCGAGGACAAGCAGGTCGTGGCCGCCATCAACGGGCTCGCGCAGGCGACCGCCGAGTCGGCTGCCGCCCACGCGGCCGACGACCTGCGGTGCACACTCGTGCACGCCCGTATCCCCGTCGAGGAGGTACGCAACTTCTGGGCGCAGGTCCAGGAACTCGCCCGCCGGTTCGCCCAGATCCCCCGGTCCGGCGACCAGGTGTACGGCTTCGTCGCCGGCCTCTACCCCACCGACGCTCCCACCCTCCCCGACGCCGGGCCATCGGATGCTGTCAATCGCTCCGTGCCGGCCGATCCGTCCGATGTACCCTGACCGGCAGGCCCTCCGGTCGGACGTCACACCCTTCTGACCTGCCCCGGGTGGCCTGCACTTCCCCTCGACCGGCGCGCCGGACCTGGCCGTCGACGCGCGGCGCAGGACCGGACCGGCCAACCCCACCCGGCATGCAGGTCGCCGCAGTGGTTGCGGAGAGCGGGAGGCGCGGGTGTTCGACATGCGTCGGCGTGAGCCAGGCCGACGGCGGCGCGGCGCACGGTACGACTGATGGCAGGTATGCCAGGACCGACGGAACGGGCGCGCCGATGACCGCCGGCGACCCGCGCGACCTCCTGAGGGATCACGCCGAGCCCCAGCGCGCCACCTACGTCGAGCTCTTCTTCGACGTGATCTTCGTCTTCGCGCTGACCCGGCTGTCCCACACCCTGTTCAGCGACCTCACCTGGCTCGGCGCGCTGCACACCGGGATCCTGCTCGCCGCGTTCTGGTGGGTCTGGGTCTTCACCGCCTGGACCACCAACCGCCTCAACCCCGCCCAGCCCGCGATCCAACTCGTGATCATCCCGATCATGCTCGGCACCCTGATCATGGCGGGCGCGGTGCCCAAGGCGTTCGCCGAGGACGGCATGATCTTCGCCGCCGCCTACGTCCTCATCCAGGTCGGCCGCGCACTGTTCGTCACGGTCGCGATGCACGGCCAGGAGGTGACGATCGGCTCCCTGCAGCAGTTCATCTGGTCCTGCATCTCCGGAGTGCTGTGGATCGCGGGCGCGCTGACCGACGGCAACACCCGGGTGGTGATCTGGCTCGTCGCCGCCGTCCTCGGGTACGTCATGAGTCGGCTGGACTTCCGGCTGCCCAAGCTCGGTCCGGCCCGGATCACCACGCAGGCGGTCTCCGCGGAGCACCTCGCCGAGCGCTACCAGCAGATCATGATCGTCGCGTTCGGTGAGTCGATCCTGGCGGCCGGCGGACAGTTCGCCGCGCTCGGCTTCGAGCGGGACCGGGTGATCGCGTTCCTGCTGACGTTCGCCATCACCACGCTGCTGTGGCGCATCTACTTCTACCGGGCCGGGCTGCTGCTCCCGGCCGTGATCGCGGCGAGCACCACGCCGGCGGTGTTCAGCCGGTCCGCCTCGTACGCCCACCTGCTCATGGCCGGCGGCATCGTGCTCAGCTCGGTCGGCGACGAAATCATCATCACCCACCCGTTCGCCGGGCCCAACCTCGCCTGGTCCGCCGTCATCCTCTGCGGACCGGCGATCTACCTGGCCGGCCGGGCCCGACTCGACTACCTGTCCTTCAGCCGGGTCGCCCTGTCCCGGGTGATCGGACTGCTCCTGCTGGTCGCGCTGGCGCCCGTGGTCGCGTTCCTTCCGCCAATCCTGATCGCCGTGGTGGCCGTCGTCATCCTCGGCGGGATCGCCGCGACGGACGCCGTCTCCTGGAGGGTCCGTCCCAGCGAACCGACCCCGCCACCGCCGCCCCGCGGGCGAGAACCACGCCCCTAGCGCCCCGCCGCGCCGGCCGCCGCGCGCCGGCCGACGGTGGTCACGGGTCGGTAGCGATGTATGCGCACCCTCCGATCGGCTGTGGCGGCGACCTGACATGTCCAGTGTTCGCCAGGCGCAGCCGTAGCGCGGCCGCCCCCGTCTTCACGAAGCTTTGCCCCACCGGTACGGAGCTCAGGTACCGGCAGAAGGAGGGGCCAGGTCAATGCGAACAAGAAGATCGACGCTGCTCGGCGTCGCGCTCGCCGCGACACTCGTCGCGACCGTCGGCGCGAGCGCGCACGGCAAGCCGCCGGCGCCTGCCGGCGAGGTAACCGCCGCCGTACCACCGCCGTCGAAGGCGGCACGGGTCACCCTCGTGACCGGTGACGTGGTCACGGTGACGACGCAGGGCGGCAAGCCGGCGATCACCGTCACCCCGCACGACGGCCCGGTCGGCAACTTCCGCACCTACTCGGTCGGCACCGACGTGTACGTCGTACCGTTGGCTGTCGAGCCGTTCATCGCGTCCGGCCAGGTGGACAGGCGGCTGTTCAACGTCACGGGCCTGATCGCGCAGGGCTACGACGACGCGCACGCCACGTCGATCCCGCTGATCGTGAAGTACCCGGCCCGGGCGGCGGGCAAGGCCGCACCGGCCGCCCCCGCCGGCAGCCGGATGAAGCGGAGCCTGCCCAGCGTCCGGGGCGCCGCCATCGCCGCTGACAAGAAGCAGGCCGCCACGTTCTGGGAGGCCGTCGACGACGACACCGCCAGGGCCCGTACCCCCAAGGCCCGGCTCGCCGGGGGCATCGAGCGGATCTGGCTGGACGGCAAGGTGAACGCCCTGCTCGACGAGAGCGTGCCGCAGATCGGCGCGCCGGCCGCGTGGGCCGCCGGATACGACGGCACCGGCGTGAAGGTCGCCGTGCTGGACACCGGCGCGGACCTGAACCACCCGGACCTGGCCGGCAAGATCGCTGAGAGCCAGAGCTTCGTGCCGGGTGAGTCCGTCCAGGACGGGCACGGGCACGGCACCCACGTCGCCGCCACGATCGCCGGCACGGGCGCGGCCTCCGGCGGCAAGTACAAGGGCGTCGCGCCCGGCGCGCAACTGCTCGTCGGCAAGGTGCTGAGCGACGCGGGTGGCGGCGAGGAGTCGTGGATCATCGCCGGGATGGACTGGGCGGCCCACTCGGGCGCGAAGGTCGTCTCGATGAGCCTGGGCGGCACGGCCGGCGACGGAGCCGACCCGATGTCCGAGGCGGTCGACCAGCTGACGGCCGAGACGGGCGTGCTGTTCACCATCGCGTCCGGGAACTCCGGGCCCGGGGCGACGACTGTCGGCTCGCCCGGCATCGCCGCGTCGGCGCTGACGGTCGGCGCCGTGGACCGCGCCGACGCGGTCACCTCCTTCTCCAGCCGTGGCCCGCTCGCCAGCGGCGCCCTCAAGCCGGAGATCACCGCCCCCGGCGCGAACATCGTCGCCGCCCGGGCGGCCGGCACCAGCATGGGCACCCCCGCGGGCGACCACTACACCGCCGCCAGCGGCACCTCCATGGCCACCCCGCACGTGGCGGGTGCGGCCGCGATCCTGGCCCAGCAGCACCCGGACTGGACTCCGGCGCGGCTGAAGGGCCAGCTCGTCAGCACGGCGAAGACCACGGCGGACACCTCGGTGTACGCCCAGGGCGCCGGCCGCACCGACGTGAGCCGCGCCGTGCGGCAGCCGGTGTCCGGGCCCGGCGTGGTCGACTTCGGCCTGCAGGCGTGGGAGTCGACCGCCCCGGTCGCCAAGCAGATCACCTACGTCAACGACGGCGACCAGCCGGTCACCCTCGCGCTGGCGACCAAGGGCTCCGACGGGCAGTTGCCGGCCGGGGCGCTGACGTTGGGCGCCGACACGGTGACCGTGCCGGCCCGTGGCGCGGCCGACGTGACGGTCACCGCCAACAGCGGCGTGGTGCCGGTCGGGACGTACGGCGCGCACGTCACTGCCACCTCCGCCGACGGCGGGACGGTCGTGACGACGGCCGTCGGCTTCGTCCGGGACCCGGAGCGCTTCAACGTGAGCGTGAAGCTGACGGACCTGGACGGCAAGGCGCCGGCGTCCACCTACAGCAGCATCTGGGTCTTCGATCTCGACGATCCCGGGCCCGCCGACATCCACTTCATCCTCGGCGCCGAGGGCACCCTGGAGCTGAGGCTGCCCCGCGGCGAGTACGCCTTCGCATCGGGCA
Organism: Micromonospora sp. NPDC052213; assembly: GCF_040679695.1. Lineage (NCBI taxonomy): Bacteria > Bacillati > Actinomycetota > Actinomycetes > Micromonosporales > Micromonosporaceae > Micromonospora > Micromonospora sp. NPDC052213. The sequence goes on along the minus strand of NZ_JBFAVI010000141.1, from coordinate 1,788 downwards.
CCTACCGGTTCACCCCTGACTATCTGCAGGTCCGGGACCACGTCTACGGCGCGGAATCAGGCGTGCTCGTCGACTCCGACCGCACCATCACCTTCGACGGCAGCAAGTCGAGCCAGGTCGGCATCCAGACGCCCAAGCCGAGCCAGCCGCAACGCGTCCGGCTGGGGATGTCGCTGCTGAAGGACGACAAGTCGCTCATGTACGGGCTGCAGACCGAATTCAACGGCCACACGAAGCTGCACGCCATCCCGTCGCAGCTCAAGGACGAGAACCTCGAGCACCGGCTGGCCTGGACCCTGGCGGCACCCTCGTTGGAGGCGCGACTCGTCAGTCCCGGAGCCTTCCCGATCACGCCGGAGTACGTCGGCGGCTGGGTCGGCTCCGCGCGCTTCGACGGCACCCAGGTCCTGCGCGTGGTGGACGCCGGCATCGGACGGCCGCAGGACTACGCGGGCAAGGCCGTCAAGGGCACGCTGGCGCTGGTACGGCGCAGCAACGACGTCACCCCGTCGCAGCAGATCGAGAACGCGGCGGTGGCCGGCGCCGGCATGATCATCATCTACAACGACGTCCCCGCGCAGTGGGGTACCGACGTCTACCGGAAGACCCCGACCGTCATCCCGGCCATGACCCTCTCCGGCGAGCAGGGCGCTCGACTGGCCGGTCTCGCCCGCCGCGGCGACGTCATGATCCAGCTCAAGGGGACGGCGGTGAGCCCGTACTCCTACGAGCTGCTCAAGTACCAGCACGGCATCTCGGCCGACCAGCGCTACCAGGTCAGCGCCGAGGAACTGGCCACGGTCGACACGTCGTTCCACGCCTCGACGCCCGGCACCGAGGCGGGCTACGCCCGGTTCCTCACCTCGCCGCTGCAGTCCTTCATCGTCATGACCCTCATCCGGACGACCATGCCGAGGTCCCTCACCGAGTACGTCACCGCCGGCCGGCCGACGTGGGAGCTCATGGCACCGGCCGGCGTGTGGGAGCCGTTGCCCGGCTTCCAGCAGACGGCCCAGTCGGTGCTGCAGCCCGGGCAGCGACTGACCCGGGCATGGAACAAGCCCGTCGTCCGGTCCGCCATACCCGCCGGCCACCCGGAGGGAGCCGTCCGGATCGGCGACGTGGGCGTCGTGCTTGCCACCGGCCTCCTGGACGCGGCGACCGGTCAGTACTGGACGATGCCGAACAACACCGACAAGGAACTGACCGCCGTGTACCGCGACGGCCAGTTGCTCGGGTCCGCTCCGGCCGCGGCGGTGGCCTTCCCGATGACGCCCGAGCGTGCCGAGTACCGCGTGGTGACGGACGTGCGGCGGGACCAGCCGTGGTGGACGACCTCCACCAAGGTGAACACCGCCTGGACGTTCCACTCCCAGCCGATCGGCGACCGGGCGCTTCTGCCGGTGCTGTCGGTCGGCTACGACCTCGACGTCGCTCTCGACAACAGCGTGCAGGCGCAGTCGACGGCCGACATCAGCCTCGACTTCTGGTACCCGAAGGGCCTGGCCGGCCCGCGGATCCGCGAGGCGAAGCTGTGGGCCTCCTACGACGACGGCGCCACCTGGCAGCAGGTGACCGTCACCGCCGGGGGTGATGCCACCGTCAAGGGCACCGTCAAGAGCCCGGCGCTGGCCGACACCAACGGATTCGTCTCCCTGCGGGTGCAGGCCACCGACGCCGACGGCAACACCGTCGAGCAGACCGTGACCCGCGCCTACAAGCTGCGGGGATAACCGTCCCACGGTCGCCGGCGCGGGGGGCGGTGCGACCTGCTCTGACACGGGTTGT
>NZ_JBFAVI010000140.1:0-18351 GCF_040679695.1 Micromonospora sp. NPDC052213 | reverse complement strand
GCGCCGGGGGCGCTGCCCTGGGAGCGCCTGGTCGCCGCCGGCCCGCCGCTCGCCGCCGAGCACCCCGCCCCCGGCCCGGACGACACGGCGCTGCTGCAGTACACCGGCGGCACCACCGGCACGCCGAAGGGCGCCGTCCTGACCCACCGCAACCTGCGGGCCAACGCGGCGCAGGGCCGCGCCTGGGTGCCGGGCCTGCGCGACGGCGCGGAGACGGTGTACGCGGTACTGCCGCTGTTCCACGCGTACGGGCTGACGCTGTGCCTCACCTTCGCGGTGGGCATCGGCGCCACGCTGGTGCTGTTTCCCCGCTTCGACCTCGACCAGACCCTGGAGGCGGCACGCCGCCGCCCGCCGACGTTCCTGCCCGCCGTCCCGCCGATCTACGAGAAGCTCGCCACCGCAGCCCGGGAACGCGGCGTCGACCTCACCTCGGCCCGGTACGCCATCTCCGGCGCCATGGCGCTGCCCCCGGCGACGGTCGAGGTGTGGGAGTCGGTCACCGGCGGGCTGCTCGTCGAGGGCTACGGTATGACCGAGACCTCCCCCGTGGCGCTGGGCAACCCGGTCTCCCCCGCCCGGCGTCCCGGCACCGTCGGGGTGCCGTTCCCGTCCACCGAGATCCGCATCGTGGACCCGGAGGACCCCGCGCGCGACCGCGAGCCGGGCCAGGCGGGCGAGCTGCTGGTCCGGGGACCGCAGGTGTTCGCCGGCTACTGGCGCCGCCCGGAGGAGACGGCGGCGGTGCTGCTGCCCGGCGGCTGGCTGCGCACCGGGGACATCGTGGTGACGGACGCCGACGGCTTCGTCACGGTGGTCGACCGGATCAAGGAGCTGATCATCACCGGCGGGTTCAACGTCTACCCGTCCGAGGTGGAGGACGCGCTGCGCCGCGTCCCGGGCGTGCGCGACGCCGCGGCGGTCGGCCTGCCCGGCGCGCACGGCGGCGAGGAGGTGGTGGCGGCGGTCGTGCCGCACGAGGGGGCCGACCTGGACGAGGCCGCCGTCCGGGCCGCGTGCCGGCAGTACCTCACCGCGTACAAGGTGCCCCGCCGGGTCGTCCTGGTCGAGGACCTGCCCCGCTCGCAGATCGGCAAGGTCCTGCGCCGCGAGGTGCGCGACCGGCTGCTCGCCGACGGCTGAGGCGGCGGGCCGGTCGGTCAGCCGACGGGCGGGCCGACCCGCCCCGCACCGTCACGCGCAGGTCGGGTGCGGCGGCGGACGGTGGCGCGGGGCGGTCAGAACCAGTCGTCACGCATCTCCAGCGTGGTCCGGTCGAGGCTCTCCAGCAGGTCGAACTGAGGCCCGGTGCGGGGCAGCTCGAAGCGGAAGAAGTACCGGGCGGCCTGCCGCTTGCCGGCGTGCAGGTCGGCGTCCGGCCCGTCGCCCGGGCCGCCGGCCGCCTCGACGACGAGCAGTTGCTCCAGCCACATCCAGGCGACCACCACGTGGCCGACCGCCTCCAGGTAGACGCTCGCGTTGGCCAACGCCACCGCCGGGTCGCCGGTGCTCCACAGCCGCCGGGTGACCAGGGTGACCCGGTCCAGGGCCGCGCCGAGCGGGCCGGCCAGCTCGGCGGCCTCGCCCTCGGTCTTCCACGCCCGGGCGACCGTGGCGCGGACCGTCTCGACCAGCAGCGCGAGCCCGTCCCCGCCGCGCATGGTCACCTTGCGGCCCAGCAGGTCCAGCGCCTGGATGCCGTGGGTGCCCTCGTGGATCGGGTTGAGCCGGTTGTCGCGCCAGTGCTGTTCGACGTCGTAGTCGCGGGTGTAGCCGTAGCCCCCGTGCACCTGGATGGCCAGGTCGTTGGCGGCCAGGCACCACTGCGACGGCCAGCTCTTCGCGATCGGGGTGAGCACGTCCAGCAGCAGGCGCGCGCGTTCCCGGTCCGCCGCCTCCGGCGCGGTCTTCTCCTCGTCGAGCAGCCGTCCGCAGTAGAGGACGAGCGCCAGCGCGCCCTCCACGTAGCTCTTCTGCGCCAGCAGCATCCGCCGCACGTCGGGGTGGGCGACGATCGGCACCTGCGGCGCGGTGGGGTCCTTGTCGGCGGCCGGGCGGCCCTGCGGCCGCTGGCGGGCGTACGCGAGCGACTTCAGGTAGCCGGTGTAGCCGAGGGCGGTGGCGCCCGCCCCCACCCCGATCCGGGCCTCGTTCATCATGTGGAACATCTGCGGCAGACCCTGGTGCGGCTCGCCGACCAGGTAGCCGACCGCGCCGGGGCGACCGCCCGGCCGGTGCACGCCCTCGCCGAAGTTCAGCAGCGTGTTGGTGGTGCCCCGGTAGCCCATCTTGTGGTTGAGGCCGACGAGCACCACGTCGTTGCGCGCGTCGGGGGCGCCGTCGGCGTCGAGCAGCACCTTCGGGACGATGAACAGCGAGATGCCCTTCACCCCGGGCGGGCCGCCGGGGATCCGGGCGAGCACCAGGTGGACGATGTTCTCCGACAGCTCGTGGTCGCCACCGGAGATCCACATCTTGGTGCCGTGCAGCCGGTACGTCCCGTCGTCCTGCGGCTCCGCGCGGGTGGTGATGTCGGCCAGCGAGCTGCCGGCCTGCGGCTCGGACAGGCACATGGTGCCGAAGAACCGGCCCTGCACCATCGGCCGGACCCAGGTGTCGATCTGTTCCGCGCTGCCGTGCGCCAGCAGCAGGTTGGCGTTGCCGAGGGTCAGGAACGGGTAGGCCGAGGTGCCGATGTTGGCGGCCTGGAACCAGGCGAAGCAGGCGGCCTGCACGACGTGCGGCAACTGCATCCCGCCGATCGAGGCGTCCATGCCGGCGGCCAGCAGGCCGGTCTCGGCGAAGACGTCGAGGGCCTGCTTGACCTGCGGGATGATGTGCACCCGCCGGCCGTCGAAGGTCGGCTCGGTGAGGTCGGCGGCCCGGTTGTGCGGGGCGAACCGCTCGGTGGCCACCCGCTCGGCGAGGTCCAGCGCGGCGTCGAAGGTCTCCCGGGAGTGCTCCGCGTAGCGGGGCCGCTCGGTCAGCCGGGTCACCTCCAACCAGTCGTGCAGCAGGAACCGCAGGTCGCGACGGGAGAGCAGAGTGGACGACACGGGTCTCCTTCCGTCGGCGGTCGCGCCGTCGGCCGCGGCTCGGCCCGGCGGTGCCCTCGCCCAGGTCATCCTGACCGATCCGGCCGGCCGGCGCACCACCCGACGCGGTGCGCGTCGTACCGGCCCGACACCTCTCGCGGGTCCGGACCGGGCGCCGCCAGATCAAGGCGGGCGTTGACAGCGGCGCCGCGGCCGGGCCCACTAGGGTGGGCGGGTCAGACCGCGAGCCACCGGAGGACGCCTCGTTGCCCGACGCGCCAGACGCGCCCTATCTCCCCAGCTATGACCCGATGATCGTGCCCTGGCACCTGACCTGGGCGGAGGTGGAGCCGTCCCGGCAGCCGTTCGATCCGGTCTCCGCCCCCGCCGTCGTCCGGTCGCTGCCGCCGGCCGCCGCTGTTCCCACCCGACCACCCGGCCGGTCGGGCCGACCGGAGGTGCACGAGTGGGGGCAGCGGCAGGGCACCCGGTGGGCCGACGAGATGAGCTTCGCGATCGTCGGTCACTACGGGCACTGGGCATCGGGCTGGCGGTGGGGCGTCGGCGAGGCGGACTTCGGCGGCGGCCCCGTCCACGCCTGGTGCTGCCCCGCCGACAGCATGGGTGACCCCGAGCAGACGCTCGACGTGGTCACCGAGGCGCTGGTCGAGTGGCGGGGGTGGCTGGAGGAGCTGGCCGAGCGCTTCGACCGGTTCCTACCGCTGATCGCCGCCGACCGCGCCGACCCGGCCGCCTGGGAACGGGCGGTGGCGCACCTGGTCACCGTGGTGGTCGACCGGACCTGCGCCGACGGCGGCTGGGAGTGGCACTGCCGGCAGGTGCTCGGCTGGTTCCTCGGCCTGGCGGGCCTACCGTCCGAGCGGCACAAGTCGCTGCTCGACCGGTCGATCGACGGTCGCTTCGACGAATTCCGCACCCCGTCGAACCTGCTGATCCAGGACGTCGCCGAACGATTCGGCCGCGCGGTGACCGGCCGGTGAGCGAGCCCACCGCCGCGCACCGTCATCTCCTCACCAGTCAGCGGGCGCCGGTCAGCTCGGCCAGCCGCCGGTCGGCGAGTTCCTGGATGCGGTCCTTGTCGCTGACGATCACCGTGCCCGGGTCGGCGTCCGGCAGTTCGTCCTCCAGCCGCCGGATCGGCCGGTACGCCCACCCGGCGGCGGCGAGCGCCAGGGTGCACAGCCCGGCGACGACGGCGGTGAGCGCGATCCCCCGGCCGGGCCCGTGCCCGATCACCGCGCCGAGCGACCCGGCGACGCCGTCGCCGGTAGCCATCAGCGGCTCGAAGACCCCCTCGGCGAGCGGGGCGGCGGTGAGGAACCCGGCGGGCACCATCAGCCAGGAGAGCATCAGCGTGGTGGAGAGCACCCGGCCCTGCAGCTCCAGCCCCACCTTGGCCTGCACGATGGCCAGCCAGTGCGTGTTGACCAGCGCCGAGGCGAGCCCCAGCCCGAACAGGCCCACCGCCGGGAAGACCGGGTCCGGACGCAGTCCGACCATCAGCATCGCTACGCCGAGCAGCACCACGCCGGTCAGGATGCCGGTGGTCCGCCGCGCCGTACCGCCCCACACGCCCATCAGGATGCTGCCGACCAGCAACCCGGCGCCGCTGGCGGCGAGCACCACGCCGAGCACGGAGGGGTCGCCGAAGGAGAGGGTCAGCGGGGTGGCCAGCACCTCGACGACGGCGAAGAAGTAGTTGAGCAGCGCGGTCAGCACGATCATCGCGAGCAGGCCGTGCCGGCGGGCGATGAACCGCCAACCCCCGAGGACCTCCTGTCCGAACGACTCCTCCCGCCGCTTGAACAGGGTGTCGGGGAAGCGTACGGCGAGGGTGATGCCGACCGCGACGGCGAAGCTGACCAGGTCGATCAGGACGATGCCGCGCAGGCCGATCGCGACCACGAGCGCGCCGCCGACCAGCGGGGCGAGCACGGTGCTGGTCGCGGTGCCCAGCGAGATGAGGCCGTTGGCCCGGCCGTAGTACCGCTTGGGCACGAGCTGGGTCACCGCCGCGAGGTACGCCGGTTGCTGGAACGCGGTGGCCAGCGCGCTGGCCGTGAGCGCCGCGAAGACGTGCCAGAGCTGCGCCCGGCCGGTCCAAAGCAGCACCGCCAGGACCACCGTGCCGCAGGCGGCGAAGGAGTCGGCGCAAACCATGATCAGCCGGCGGTCCCAGCGGTCGGCCAGCGCGCCGGCGATCGGTGAGAGGACCACCGCCGGCAGCAGCGCCAGCACCGACGCCAGCGCGAACCAGGAGATCGAGCCGGTGCGCTGGTAGACCCACAGCGACAGGGCGAACCCCGTCAGCCCCGTGCCGACCAGCGACACGAGCTGCCCGAACGCGACCAGGAAGAACGTGGCCAGCCCGGAGCGGGCCGGCGGAACCGGCGCGGGAACTGACGGCGCGGGAACAGCCGGCGCGGGAACTGACTGCGCCGCGACGGCCGGCGCGGGAACAGCCGACGCGGGGCCCGCCGCGTCCGGCGGGTCGGCCAGGATGATGTCCGCCAGCTCCGTGGCCTGGTGCTTCTGGAAGTAGTGCCCCGCGCCCTCGATGGTGCGCAGGCAGACCGAGTCGGAGAAGAACCCCCACTCCAGGTAGCGCTCCTCGTACAGCTCGGTGGCGCGGTCGCCGGTGCCCACCACGCAGACGATCGGGGCGGCCAGCCGCCGGGGCAGCCCCTGGGCGTAGACGTCGGTGTAGTAGTCCTCGCCGACCCTGGTGTCGGCCAGGAAGACCCCCATCAGGAAGTCCTTCTCCCGTTCGTCGAGCACGTCGGTGAAGAAGCCCATGGCCCGCAGGAAGTCCAGCGCGTGCCGCTTCGAGGTCCAGCGCTCCATCGGGAAGGCGCGGCGGAACCAGCGGGCGAACCGGCCCGGCAGCCGGGGCGCCGGGAAGTGGCCGCCGACGACCACCCGGCGCACGTCGACTCCGGCCGCCTCCAGCCGCCGGCCCAGCTCGACGGCGGTGGCGCCGCCCATGCAGTGGCCGTAGACCAGCACCGGCCCGGAGATGCCGGCGGTCACCTCGGCCACACACCGCTCGACCAGCTCGGTCATGCCCAGGGCCGGCTCGTCGGGGCGGTTGAGGTCGTGCCCGGGGCGTTGCAGGGCGTAGAGCGCGACGTGCGCGGGCATCGCGGCGGCCAGGGACTGGTAGGTCACCGCGCCGGCCCCGGCGAACGGTACGCAGAGCACCGTCACCGCCGGCGCGGTCGCCCGGGGCGGGGTCAGCTCGTGCAGCAGCCGGTCGGGCTCGCCCGCCGCGGCGTCGGCGTGCCCGGTCAGGCCGCGGATCGTCGGGTGGCGGAACAGGTCCAGCACGCTGATCGGCGGCTCGATGCCGCTGAGCGCCCGGATCGCCGTGAACGAGTCCCCGCCGAGGTCGAAGAAGTCGTCGTCGATGCCGACCCGGTCGTAGCCGAGCACCCGCGCCCAGCGCTCGGCGAGGGCGGCCTGCAGCGGGGTGGCCGGCGCCGCGCCGACGTCGCCGCGCGGCCCGCCGCGCTCGGGCGCCGGCAGGGCCCTGCGGTCGACCTTGCCGTTGTCGGTCAACGGCAGGGCGTCGAGCGGCACGTACGTCGTCGGGACCATGTAGTCGGGCAGCCAGTCGCGCAGGAACGTCCGCCACCGGCCGGCCCCCCCGTCCGGCGGCTCGGGGCGCGGCGCGAGGTACGCGACCAGGGCCGGCTCGCCGTCGATGTCGCGCACCACGACGGCCGCCTCCCGCACCGCCGGGTGCCGTTGCAGCGCCGCCTCGATCTCGCCCAGCTCGATGCGGTGGCCGCGCACCTTCACCTGGGAGTCGTTGCGGCCGAGGCACTCGACGGTGCCGTCGGGACGCCACCGGGCGAGGTCGCCGGTGCGGTAGAGCCGGGCGCCCGGCCGGTCGGCGTACGGGTCGGGGCGGAACCGGTCGGCGGTCAGGCCCGGCTGGTCGAGGTAGTCGCGGGCCACCCCGGTGCCGCCGAGCCAGAGTTCGCCGACCACCCCGACGGGCACCGGCCGCAGCGCCTCGTCGAGCACGTACGCCCGCAGGTTGGCGATCGGCCGGCCGATGGTGACCTCGGGCGCGTCCGGCGCGATCCGGGCCGCGGTGGCCCAGATGGTGGCCTCCGTCGGCCCGTACATGTTCCACAGCTCGCCGACCCGGGCGGCCAGGTCGCGGGCCAGCGGCGGAGGCAGCGCCTCGCCGCCGCAGAGCGCCTTCAGCCCCGGCATCCCGGTCCAGCCGGAGGCGATCAGCAGCCGCCAGGTGGCCGGGGTGGCCTGCACGACGGTGGCCCCCTCGGCGCGCAGCAGCGCGGCCAGCCCGGCGGCGTCGTAGCCGACATCCCGGCCGGCGACCACCACCCGGGCGCCGACCACCAGCGGCAGGAACAGCTCCAGCACGGAGATGTCGAAGGCGAAGGTGGTCAGCGCGACCAGGGTGTCGTCGGCGGTGAGGCCCGGCGCGTGCCGCATCGCGGTGAGCAGGTTGACCACCGAGGCGTGGCTGACCCGCACACCCTTGGGCCGGCCGGTGGAGCCGGAGGTGTAGAGCACGTACGCCAGGTGCCCGGGCGTGGTGACCGGATCGGGGTCGGCGGCGCACTCGACGGCCAGGGACGGGTCGTCGACGCGCAGCACCGGGCCGGCGAAGTCCGCGAACCGGTCGGCCAGCGCCGGCTCGGTGACCAGCACCGCCGCGCGACTGTGGTCCAGCACCCAGCGCTGCCGGTCCAGCGGATACGACGGGTCCAGCGGGACGTACGCGCCACCGGACTTGAGCACGCCGAGCAGCGCCACCAGCAGGTCGGCGGAGCGTTCCATCGACACGGCGACCGTCACGTCCGGTCCGACGCCCACCCGGCGCAGCCGCCGGGCCAGCCGGTTGGCGCGCACGTTCAGCTCGGCGTAGCTGAGGGTGCGGCCCGCGAAGGTGACCGCGGGGCGGTCCGGGGTGCGGGCCACCTGCTCCTCGACCAGCCGGGCCAGCCCGACCGCCGGGACCGGCGCGTCCGTGGCGTTCCACTCCCCCAGCTGTCGGTGGCGCTCGGCGGGGGTCAGGATCTCCACGTCGGCGAGCCGGCCGTCCGGGTCCGCCACGAACGCGGTCAGCAGCGTCTCCAGGTGGGCCAGCATCCGCTCGGCGGTGCCCGGGTCGAACAGCGCGGTGTTGTACTCCAGGCAGCACAGCAGCCCGTCCGGCCGGTCGTACGCGTACAGGGCGAGGTCGACCTGGGCGGTGCCCGGTTCGACGGTGAGCTGCTCCACCCGCAGGCCCGTCATCGCCAGGTCCTGCTCGGGCAGGTTGAGCAGGTTCACCATCACCTGGAACAGGGCGTTGCGGCTGAGGTCCCGGGGCACGTCGAGGGCGTCGACGACCCGCTCGAAGGGCGTCTCCTGGTGGTCGTACGCGGCCAGGGCGGTGCGGCGGGTCTCGTCGAGCAGCCGGGCGACGCTCCAGTCTCCGTCCAGCGTGGTGCGCAGCACGATGCTGTTGAGGAAGAAGCCGACCATCGGCTCCAGCTCGGCGCGGACCCGGCCGGCCACCGGGGAGCCGACGCAGATGTCACGCTGCCCGGTGTAGCGGAACAGCAGCGCCTGCACGGCGGCGAGCACCGTCATGTAGAGGGTGGCGCCGTGCCGCTGGCCGAGGTCGCGGACCCGCTCGGTCAGCGCCGGCGGCAGGGTCAGCCGGGCCACCGCCCCGTCGAAGGTCTGCACCGGCGGGCGGGGCCGGTCGGTGGGCAGTTCCAGGGTGCCCGTCGCGCCGGCCAGCCGCTCGGTCCAGTAGGCCAGGTCGGCGGAGTCGGCGGCGGCCCGCTCCCGCTGCCAGCGGGCGTAGTCGGCGTACTGGACCGGCAGGTCGGGCAGGGGCGAGGGCAGGTCGGCGGCGAAGGCGTCGTAGAGGGCGCCCAGGTCGGCCCGGATCACCCCGAGCGACCAGCCGTCGGAGACGATGTGGTGCATCGCGAGGCAGAGCACGTGCCGCCCCGGCCCGGAGCGGAACAGGACGGGCCGGAACAGCGGCCCCCGTTCCAGGTCGTACGGCCGGCGGGCCTCGGCGACCAGCGCCACGCGCTCCCGCTCGGCGAGGTCCGCGTCGTCGGCGCCCTCGGCGGCCAGGTCGACCACCGGCAGGTCGACCGGCGCGGCGGGCAGGACCACCTGCACCGGGTCCCCGCCGTCGGGGGCCGGGCGGACCACGGTGCGCAGCACCTCGTGCCGGCGCACCAGCTCGGTCAGCGCGGCGGCGAGCACGTCGACACGCAGGTCGCCGTGCAGCCGCAGGGCGGTGAGCACCGCGTACGCGACCTGGTCGTGCACCTGCTCCAGGAACCACAGCCGGCGCTGCCCGGAGGAGACCGGGGCGGGCCCGGGGTCGGTGGCGCGCGGGATCGGCGGCACCGCCGGCTCCGGCGCGGCCGGCAGGGCGGCGGCGACCCCGGCGACGGTGGGCCGGGCGAACACCGCCTCGATCGGCAGCGCCACCCCGAGCCGGGCGCGCACCCGGGCGACGACCTGGGTGGCGAGCAGCGAGTGGCCGCCGAGGGCGAAGAAGTCGTCGTGCGCGCCGACCGGCGCGACGCCGAGCAGCTCGGACCAGATCTCCGCCACCGCCCGCTCCGCCTCGGTGCGGGGGGCGAGGTAGGCGGTGGTCAGCGCCGGCCGGTTGCCGCGCTCCGGCGAGTCCACGCCGGACGGGACGCCACCGCCGTCCCCAGGGGACGCAGCCGCCGCGCCGGACGACGACGCGGGCTCCACGCCGGACGGCGGCACGGCGGGCTCCACGCCGGACGGCGGCACGGCGGGTTCCGCGCCGGGCGGCGGGGCAGGGCGCGGGGCGGGGACGGTGCGGTCGACCCAGTGCCGCTGCCGCTCGAACGGGTAGGTGGGCAATTCCACCCGGCGGTGCGGCCCGGGGTGGAAGGCGGACCAGTCGACGGGTACGCCGGCGAGCCAGAGCCGGCCCACGGCGTCGAGCGCCACGCGGTGGTCGTCGGCGTCGGCGCGGACGTGGCGCATGACCTGCACCACGCGGTCGGGCCGCGCGCCGCCCTGGCGCAGCAGCCCGCCGAGGGTGTGCCCGGGGCCGACCTCGGCGACGACCAGGCCCCGGTCGGCCAGCAGCGCGGCGCAGTCGGCGAAGCGGACCGTGCCGCGCAGGTGCCGCACCCAGTACTCCGGGTCGGTGACCTCCCCGGGCCCCGCGGTGGCGCCGGTGACGTTCGACAGGAACGTCGTCGTCGGCTCGGCGTAACCGACCTGCCGCGCCTCGACGCGGAAGTCGTCGAGCACCGGGTCGAGCAGCGCGGAGTGGAAGGCCCGGTCGGCGTGCAGCGGGCGGGTCTCGACCCCGTCGCGGTCGAGTCGCCGGCGCAGGGCGGCGACGGCGTCGGGCCGGCCGGACACCACGCACAGGCCGGGCGCGTTGACCGCGGCGAGCGCCAGGTCGTCGCCGAGCAGCGCGCCCACCTCGGGCTCCGGCAGGGCGACGGCGAGCATCGCGCCCGGCCCGGTGCCCTGCGCGAGGCGGCTGCGGGCACACACCAGCCGCAGCGCGTCGGCGAGGGAGAACACCCCGGCGAGGCAGGCGGCGACGTACTCGCCGAGGCTGTGCCCGGCCACCGTGTCGGGGCGTAGGCCCCGCTCGACCAGCAGCCGGGCCAGCGCGTACTCGGTGACGAAGAGCGCCGGCTGGCCGATCCGGGGCTCGGCGAGCAGGCGCTCCGCCTCGGCCCGGTCGGCGGGCGCGGGGTCGAGCACCGCCCGCAGGTCCACCCCGAGCGGCTCGCGCAGCAGTTCCGCGCAGTGGTCCACGACCGCCCGGTAGCCGGGCTCGGCCCGGTACAGGCCGGCGCCCATGCCGACGTGCTGCGCGCCGTGGCCCGGGAAGACGAAGGCCAGGCCGGCGTCGCCGTCGGTCGCGGCGGTGAGCAGCCGCGCCGGGTCGCCGAGCACGTCGAGGGCGTCGGCCCGGTCGGTGCAGACGACGGCCCGCCGGTGCGCCATCTGCCGCCGCCGGCCCAGGCCCGCGGCCACGTCCGCCAGCGGCAGCGCGGGGTACGCGTCGAGGTGCGCGCGCAGCGCGTCGGTGGCCCGGTCCAGCGCGGCGGGCGTACGCGCGGAGAGCACCAGCAGGTGCGGACCGGCGGGTGGCGCGACGGCCGGCGGCGCGGCGGCGGACGGCGGGGCCTCCTCCAGCACGACGTGGGCGTTCGTGCCGCCCATCCCGAAGGAACTCACCCCGGCCCGGCGCGGCCCGGAGTCGCCCGGCCACGGCCGGGCCCGGGTCGGCAGGTGGAACGGGCTGGCGGCGAAGTCGATGGCGGGGTTGGGCCGGCGCAGGTTGACCACCGGCGGCAGGGTGCGGTGCCGCAGCGCCAGCACGGTCTTGATCAGGCCGGCCACCCCGGCCGCGGCGTCGGTGTGCCCGATGGCGGCCTTGACCGAGCCGAGCGCGCAGAATCCCGTGTCGGGGGTGCCGCGGCGGAACGCCTCGGTGAGCGCGGCGACCTCGATCGGGTCGCCGAGGCTGGTGCCGGTGCCGTGCGCCTCGACGTAGCCGACCGTGCGGGGGTCCACCCCGGCCACGGCGAGGGCCCGGCTGACCACCTCGGCCTGGCCGGCGACGCCGGGGGCCGAGTAGCCGGCCCGGCGGGCGCCGTCGTTGTTCACCGCCGAGCCGCGGATCACCGCGTGCACCAGGTCGCCGTCGGCGAGGGCGTCGGCGAGCCGGCGCAGCACCACGATGCCGACCCCGCTGGAGGCGATGGTGCCGCGGGCGTCGGCGTCGAACGGGCGGCAGTGCCCGTCCGGGGAGAAGATCCCGCCGTCGTGGTGCAGGTAGCCCTGCCGCTGGGCGGGGAAGACGCTCACCCCGCCGGCCAGCGCCAGGTCGCACTCGCCGGCGAGCAGGCTCTGCCGGGCCAGGTGCACCGCGACCAGGGAGGTGGAGCAGGCGGTGCCGACGCTGACGCTCGGCCCGGTCAGGTTCAGCTTGTACGACGCCCGGGTCGCCAGGAAGTCCTTGTCGTTGCTCAGCGCGAGCTGGTACTCCCCGAGCGCCCGGATCTCCTCCGGCGCGTCGCGCAGGTGCTCCGACAGGTAGTCGGCCCGGCCGGAGCCGGCGAAGAGCCCGATCTGCCCCGCGTACGCCTCCGGGTCGTGGCCGGCGCGTTCGAGTGCCTCCCAGGCGCACTCCAGCAGCAGCCGGTGCTGCGGGTCGAGCACCTGCGCCTCGCGTGGCGTGAAGCCGAAGAACTCGGCGTCGAAGCGGTCCACGTCGGGCAGCTCGGTGCCCCGCCGCACGTACGCGGGGTCGCCGATCAGCGTCGGGTCGGCCCCGTCGGCGAGCAGTTCCTCGGTGCGGAACTCGCGGACGGCCTCCACGCCGTCGCGGACCAGCCGCCAGAACTCCTCCGGGGTGCGGGCGCCGGGAAACCGGAGAGCCATCCCGACCACCGCGATCGCGTCCCCGGGCACCCCCGTACGCGTGGCGGCAGGGGCCGCGCGGGGCGCCGGGACCGCCGGCGGCGCGGCGACGCCGGCGAGGAACCCGGCCAGCGCGGCGACGGTGGTGTGGCGGAACAGGTCGGTCACGGTGAGCACCGGACCGAGCCGCTCGACCAGCAACCGGTGCACGGCCAGCAGCCGCAGCGAGTGCCCGCCCAGGTCGAAGAAGTTGTCCCGGGCGCCGACCCGGTCGACGCCGAGCACCTCCCGCCACACCTCGGCGACGAGCCGCTCGGCCGCGGCGACATCGCCTACCGGCGGTGCCACCGGCGCGCCCCCGGCCGGCGGGTCCGCCGCCGGCGCCGGCGGGTCCACCGGCGGGCGGCCCGGGGGTGGCGGCAGGGCGGCCGGGTCGAGCTTGCCGTTGCCGGTCAGCGGCAGCGCGTCGACGCCGACGAACGCGGCCGGCACCAGGTGTGCGGGCAGCTCCGCCAGCAGCCCGGCGCGCAGCGCGGCCGGGTCCGGGTCGCCGGTGAGGTAGGCGACCAGCCGGGGGTCGTCGGGGTCGTCGCGGCGCAACACGACGGCGACGTCGCTGTCCGGCCGGAGCCGGCGCAGCGCCGCCTCCACCTCGCCGGGCTCGATGCGGTGGCCGCGCAGCTTGACCTGCCCGTCGGCGCGGCCCAGGAACTCCAGGACGCCGTCGGGACGCCACCGGGCCAGGTCGCCGGTGCGGTAGAGCCGCCGCCCGCCCCCGGCGGCGAACGGGTCGGGCAGGAACCGCTCGGCGGTCAGCCCGGGCCGGTTCAGGTAGCCGCGGGCCACGCCCGCACCGCCGACGTACAGCTCGCCGGTGACGCCGACGGGGACCGGGTCGAGCCGGTCGTCCAGCACGTACAGGGTGGTGTTGGCGATCGGCCGGCCGATCGGCACGGAGCCGGTCCGCGCGGTGTCGGGGCCGACCTCGTACACCGCGCAGCCGACGACGGTCTCGGTCGGGCCGTACTCGTTGACGAGCCGGGTGCCGGAGGCGTGGTCCCGCCACAGCGCCACCTGGTCGGCGCGCAGGTTCTCCCCGCCGATGACGAACGCCCGGGTCCGGCCCGCCGCCCCGGTCGCCCCGACCTGCCGGTTGACGATCTCCAACAGGGCGGGGGTGATCTTGACCAGCCCGTACGGCGTGCCCCGTGCGCGCAGCGCCTCGCCGAGCCCCTCCGGCCCGAGGTCGTCGGGGAGCAGCCGGACGGTCGCGCCGGCGGCCAGCGGCACCAGCAGGCTGGTCACCGTCAGGTCGAAGCCGATCGACGAGTGCACCGGCACCTCGTCGCCCGGGCCCAGCCGGTACGCGGCGCCCGCCCAGCGCAGGTAGTTCACCACGCCCCGGTGGGTCACCATCACGCCCTTCGGGCGGCCCGTCGAGCCGGAGGTGTGGATGACGTAGGCAAGGTCGTCCGGGCCGGTCGGCACGGACACCGGAGCCGCCCCGGTCGGCGGCGCCGCGTCGGGGTCGACCTCGACCGGGCGGACCGCCCCCGCGGGGAGCCGGTGCCGCAGCCGGGCGGCGGTGAGCACCACCGGCGCGCCGCTGTCGGCCAGGAGGTACGCCAGCCGGGCCGGCGGGTGCGTCGGGTCCAGCGGCACGTACGCGGCCCCGGCCTTCAGCACCGCGAGGAGCGCCACCGGCAGCGCGGCGGACCGCTCCAGCAGGACGCCGACGAGGTCGCCCGCGCCGATCCCCTCGGCGCGCAGCGTCGCGGCCAGCGCGTCGGCGCGGGCGTCGAGTTCCCCGTAGCTCAGGGTGCGCGCGTCGTCGGCGACCGCCGGGGCGTCGGGCAGCTCCCGGGCCCACCGGCCGACCAGCGCGTGGACGCGGTCGTCCGGCGGCGCGGCGGTGGCGGTGTCGTTCCAGTCCACCAGCATCCGTCGACGTTCCTCGGCGGCGAGCAGCCGGGCGTCGCGGATCCGGACGTCGGGGTCGGCGAGCAGGTCGGCCAGCAGGGTCCGGAAGTGTCCGGCGAGCCGCGCCACGGTCGCCGCGTCGAACAGGTCGGTGCGGTACTCGACCACGGCGTCGAGCCCGTCCGCGCCGGGGCGTACGGCCACGGTCAGGTCGAACTTCGCGGTGTGGGTCGGCACCTCGACGCAGGTCGCGTCGATCCCGGGCAGCCGCAGCGGCGCGGGCGCGTCGGCGTGCACGAACATCACCTGGAACAGCGGGCTGTGCCCGGCGTGCCGGGCCGGGCGCACCGCCTCGACCACGCTCCCGAAGGGCAGCTCCTGCCGCTCCTGGGCGGCCAGCACCTCGGCCCGGACCCGGGCGACGCAGGTGGCGAAGGTCGGGTCGTCGGTCAGGTCGGTCCGGATCACCACGGTGTTGACGAACAGGCCGACCAGCGGCTCCGTCTCCGGGCGGCCGCGGTTGGCCACCGGGGTGCCGACGGGCACGTCGTACCGGCCGGTCCACCGGGCCAGCAGCACCTGGAACGCGGCGAGCAGCAGCAGGTACGGGGTGACGTTGAGCCGCAGGCACAGCGCCCGCAGCGCGTCGGGCGCGACGCCCAGCGGGAACGTGGCCGTGGCACCGGCGTGCGACGGCGCGGCGGGCCGGGCGCCGGGGGTGGGCAGCTCCAGCACCGGCGGCGCGCCGGCGAGCCGCTCCCGCCACCAGCGCCGCTGCGCCTCCGCCTCCGGCCCGGCCAGCCACCGCCGCTGCCACCGCGCGTAGTCGCCGTACGTGACGGGCAGCGCCGGCAGCTCGGCGGACCGGCCGGCGAGCCGGGCGGCGTACGCCTCGGAGAGCTCGTCGGCGACGATCCGCAGCGACCACTCGTCCACCGCCGCGTGGTGCGCGGTCAACACCAGCACGTGGTCGGTGTCGGCGAGGCGCAGCAGGCGGGCCCGCAGCACCGGGCCGCCGCCCAGGTCGATCGGGGTGGCCGCCTCGGCGGCGAGGCGGGCGGCCAGCTCGTCCTCCCGCGCGGACGCGGCCAGCCCGGTCAGGTCCAGCACGGCCAGCAGGCCGGTCGGCGGCGCGGCGACCACCGGCACCACCCGGTCGCCCTCGGCGGTCAGCGTGGTGCGCAGCGGCTCGTGCCGGGCGACCACCGCGTCCAGCGCCGCGCTCAGGGCGGGCAGGTCCAGCGGGCCACTCAGCCGCCACGCCACCGGCGCCAGGTACGCCGGGTCGCCCGGGTCGGCCTGCGCCAGGTACCACATCTGCCGCTGCCCGGCGGAGGCGACGCGGTCGGCAGCCCCGCCGCCGGGGATGATCGCGTCCGCGCCGGGGACGGCCGCGTCCCCGTCGGCGGCGGCGCGCCGGGCGCGCAGGGCGGCGAGCAGCGCGGCCTGGCGCGGGGAGAGCACGTCAGTCATCGAGACGCCCGAGCATCGTCTCGGCCTCGGCGTCCGAGCAGGCCAGCACGCTGAGGTAGAGCGCGGCGGCCTCGTCCACGGCGGGACCGTGCTCGGCGCGCAGCGCGGCGGTGAACTCGCCCAGCGTGGGGTGCTCGAAGACGGCGGCCAGCGGCACCCGCACGTCGAGGGCGGCGCGCAGCCGGGCCGCCATCCGGGCGGCCACCAGGGAGTCGCCGCCGAGCACGAAGAAGTTGTCCTCCGTCGTCACGTGGTCGGCCCGCAGCGCCGCGCGCCAGGCGTCCGCCACGACCTCCGCGACCGGGCTGCCCCCGTCGCGCGTCCCGTCCGTCGTCATCGTGTCCCCCGGTCGCGTCGTCCGTCCGTCGTCATCGCGTCCCCCGTCGTCCCGTCATCGCGGCCCCCCGGTCGCGTGGTCCGTTCCCGTCAGCGCGTCCCGCGGTGTCTGCGCCGGTGCCGGCGGTCTGCCCGTCAACGGTCCACGCCCGCAGCAGGCCGAGCGCCTCCGCGTCGTCGCGCGCCTCGACCACCGGGCACGGCACCGGGGCCGGGCCGGTGCCGGCGGCGTCCAGCAGGAACCAGAGCCAGGCGAGGTACCGGCCGGCGATCTCGTCGGCCGCGGTCTCCGCCTCCGCCGGGTCGAACCCGTTGGCGGTGGCGAAGGCGCGGGCGAGCCGGGTCAGCTCGTGCCGCAGCCGCTCCACGGTCGCGTCAGGGTCGGCGAGCAGCGGGACCGGTCCGGCCGGCGCGGGCTCGCCGGTGAGCTTGCGGTGCAGCACCGCGTACTCGTGGCGGACCGTCTCCTCGTCGGGCACCGTCGCCGCGACCAGGACCAGGTGGACCGGTGGTCCGTCGGCGTCGGCGAGGGCGCGGGCCAGGTGGTGGGCGAAGACCGCCGCGCTGCAGTAGCCGACGACCGTCACCGGGCCGATGTCGGCGGGCCGCAGCCGGAGGAACTCCGCCGCGCAGGCGTCCGCCAGGTCGCGGTGGCCGGGCAGCCCCGGGTGCAGCTCCAGGCTGGTCACCGGGTCCAGCCGCCAGATCTCGTGCCGGCCGTCCCGCCCGGGCCCGCCGGACCGGCACCCCGCCCCGGCTCCCGCCGCCCCGTCGACACCGGGCTCGGCCTCGACCTCGGCTCCGGCGTCGGCTTCGGCGAGGGTGGCGGCGAGGCCGGGGCCGGCGGAGTCGCCGGCGAACTCAACCGTCAGCAGGCACCCGGACCGTCCCTCGCTGACCTGGCGCAACGCGATCGTCCGTGCCATCGGGGTCTCCTTGTGCGTACGCGTCGAGCTGGTCGGTGACGGCGGCGGCGAGCGCCGCCGCGGCGTCCGGGGTGAGCGCCCGCCCGTCGGCCTCGACGAGGACGGACAGCGCCCCGCCCGGGTGCTGACGCAGGGTCAGGCAGACCGGGAAACGGTTGGCGGAGCGGTGCAGCTCCCGCCGCCGCCAGGTGACCCGGCCGGTGACCAGCTCGGGCTCCTCCACGGAGTCGAGATAGCAGGTCGGGTAGGCGCCGGGCGGCGCGCCGGTGCCCCGCAGCACCTCGGCCGCCACCTCCCGGAACGGGGCCTGCTCGGCCACCGCCCGACGCAGCTCCGACCGGATCCGGCGCAGGGTGTCGGGCCAGGACGCCCGCAGGTCCGTGCAGGGCAGCAGCACGGTGTTGACCGCGTACCCGGCGACGTCGAACTCGTCGGCGGCCCGGCGGGTGGTGGTGGCGCAGCCGACGACCACCGCGTCCCGGTCGAGCAGCGCGCCGAGTGCCCGCGCGTACGCGGCGGCGGCCAGCTCGGTCACGGTGCCGTCGCCCGCCCGGGTCAGCGCCCGGGCCGTGGCGCGCACCGGACGGGTCACCACGGTCCGGCCGGTGCCGCCGGGCACCGGGGCCGGCTCGGCGATCCCGCGCACCCGGGCGGCGGTGGCGCGGACGGCCTCCCGGACGGCGGCGCCGGCGACCCGGGCCGACCGGCGCAGGTTCAGGTCGCACAGCGTGGTGGCGGGCGGCGGGGGCGACCAGACCGGGTCGTCGTGGCAGCGGGCCAGGTCGGCCAGGAACAGCCGCAGGGACCACGCGTCGACCGCCAGGTGGTGCCAGACCAGCAGCAGGTCGGTGCGGTCGCCGGAACCGAGCACGGCGCAGCGCAGCAGCGGCTCGGCCGCCGTGTCGAAGGGGCGGCGGGCGCGCTCCCGCACGGCCGCGTCGAGGGTGGGGCCGTCGGCGAGGTCGACCAGTTCCACGGTCGGCGGATGCCGGTCGAGGACCAGCTCGGGCAGGCCGTCGACGAGCCGCAGCCCGGCGCCGAACGCGGGGTGTGCGGCGACCGCCCGGCGCAGCGCGGCGGCCAGCCGGCCCCGGTCCACGCGGGCCGTGGTGCTGAACCAGACCGGCTCCACGTAGAGGTCGGTACCCGGGTCCAGCTCGTCGTGCAGCCACAGCCCGAGCTGCTCGGGGGTCAGCGGCGCGCGCCGCGCGCCCACC
>NZ_JBFAVI010000139.1:0-18720 GCF_040679695.1 Micromonospora sp. NPDC052213 | reverse complement strand
AGACCCCCCCGCGTGCGGGCACGACACGCACCCGGCGCAGCAGCAGCGGCCGGTGGCCGGAAGACCCCCGCGCGTGCGGGGACGACGGTGCCGTTCCGCACGTACCCGCCCTGCCGAAGGAAGACCCCCGCGCGTGCGGGGATGACCGGCCATCACCGGTGAGCCACAGCCGCGCGCGGAAGACCCCGCGCGTGCGGGGACGACTTGCGCAGGCCCAGCGCCTGCAGACCGGTGTACGGAAGACCCCCGCGCGTGCGGGGACGACTGCTGCGACGCCAGGACCAGCGCCACCCCCACCGGAAGACCCCCGCGCGTGCGGGGACGACTGCTGCGACGCCAGGACCAGCGCCACCCCCACCGGAAGACCCCCGCGCGTGCGGGGACGACGGGCGAGTTCGGGCCTTCATGCGGGCGATGAGCGGAAGACCCCCGCGCGTGCGGGGACGACCCCGACGTCACACCCGCCACCGTGTAGTTCTCGGGAAGACCCCCGCGCGTGCGGGGACGACCGACCTTCCCGTTCGGCAGGGCCTTGCGGAAGAGGAAGACCCCCGCGCGTGCGGGGACGACCCGACCGGCGTCTCCGGGCCGAGCATCTCGCCGGGAAGACCCCCGCGCGTGCGGGGACGACGGTGCGGGTGCGGCATAGGTTTCTCCTTGCTCGTGGAAGACCCCCGCGCGTGCGGGGACGACTCGTTCTCCGCGCCCGTCCAGTAGACGCCGACCGGAAGACCCCCGCGCGTGCGGGGACGACGCGGAGATGCCGGCGATGATCGCCCGGACCCGGGGAAGACCCCGCGCGTGCGGGGACGACGACCCGGGCAGGAACCGGAACGCCAGCCCGTACGGAAGACCCCCGCGCGTGCGGGGACGACCTCGTCGGCTCATACGTCCAGGAGTCGGTCCAGGGAAGACCCCCGCGCGTGCGGGGACGACCCGAGCAGCCGCCCGACGTCGACGTGCCCGCACGGAAGACCCCCGCGCGTGCGGGGACGACAGGTCGCCCTCGGCGCCGCCGGCGTCAAGCCAGGGAAGACCCCCGCGCGTGCGGGGACGACCAGGGGAGCAACGCGGGGCTCCCTCGGCCTGCCGGAAGACCCCCGCGCGTGCGGGGACGACATACCGTCCGCCGTGCGGAGGTACTGGCGGCGGGGAAGACCCCCGCTCGTGCGGGGACGACAACGCCTTCGCCATCCGGTCCTGCCAGTTGGCCGGAAGACCCCCGCGCGTGCGGGGACGACACTGCGGCTGCTGTTCTCCAGGTGGGTCACCGCGGAAGACCCCCGCGCGTGCGGGGACGACGCCTCGTCGGTGACGGGGACGTCCTGGCCCCACGGAAGACCCCCGCGCGTGCGGGGACGACCTGGTGGCAGCGGAACCTCTATCGGGTTGCGCGGGAAGACCCCCGCGCGTGCGGGGACGACACGTTCCGGTCCCAGCGCAGGTCGGCGTGAACCGGAAGACCCCCGCGCGTGCGGGGACGACGGCACCTGGTCGTGGAACAGGTCCGACATGGAGGGAAGACCCCCGCGCGTGCGGGGACGACCAGGTCGTCTGGCGCGACACGTCCGCCCGCGCGGGAAGACCCCCGCGCGTGCGGGGACGACAAACCAGTGCCGCCGACGGTCCTGAAGTTGGCGGGAAGACCCCCGCGCGTGCGGGGACGACCGGCAGGGTCGGAACCAGATGGACGTACTCTCCGGAAGACCCCCGCGCGTGCGGGGACGACGACCCGCCAGTCGGTGTCGGCGGCGTGCGGCAGGGAAGACCCCCGCGCGTGCGGGGACGACCTCGCCGCCGCCACGCTCCGCCATGCCCTCCAGGGAAGACCCCCGCGCGTGCGGGGACGACCTCCAGTTGGTGGAGCTGCAACGTCAGGTCACGGGAAGACCCCCGCGCGTGCGGGGACGACCGCCGCTGACTTGCTCCGCCCTGTAGTAACCCCGGAAGACCCCCACGCGTGCGGGGACGACTCTTCCCCCGCCTGACGTAGACCGCGCATGCCCGGAAGACCCCCGCGCGTGCGGGGACGACTAGTCGAAGGCGAGCGGCTCGTCGCTGTCGGGCGGAAGACCCCCGCGCGTGCGGGGACGACAGCCACATCGAGAACGTGGCCAGCGTGTGGCGCGGAAGACCCC
The DNA here is from genome assembly GCF_040679695.1 of Micromonospora sp. NPDC052213. Lineage (NCBI taxonomy): Bacteria > Bacillati > Actinomycetota > Actinomycetes > Micromonosporales > Micromonosporaceae > Micromonospora > Micromonospora sp. NPDC052213. Next base: position 16,582 of record NZ_JBFAVI010000139.1, on the reverse strand, counting down.
CGCGCGTGCGGGGACGACCGCCGTGTCGGGGTCGGGCTCCTGGCCCACCAGGGAAGACCCCCGCGCGTGCGGGGACGACGACGGCCTTCGTGCTGATGTGGTCGCGGCCCTCGGAAGACCCCCGCGCGTGCGGGGACGACGGTGGCTTCGAGGGGCGGGGCGGCGGCGGGGGCGGAAGACCCCCGCGCGTGCGGGGACGACCCGGCCGAGCCGCTTCGCGATCGCTGCTCGGGAGGAAGACCCCCGCGCGTGCGGGGACGACACACCAGCGCAGGTGCTCGATGACCTGATGGCGGGAAGACCCCCGCGCGTGCGGGGACGACATCTGCACGGACACACCCAGCAGCGCCGCCCGGGGAAGACCCCCGCGCGTGCGGGGACGACCCGGACCCTGCTGCTGTCGTGGCCGCCGTACGGCGGAAGACCCCCGCGCGTGCGGGGACGACCGAGCGGTGGCGCGGTGGGCTGCGGGGCCGTTGGGAAGACCCCCGCGCGTGCGGGGACGACCCCGTGAGCCGTACACCGACCTGCCCGACTGGAGGAAGACCCCCGCGCGTGCGGGGACGACACTTGTTGACCTGGGCGTTTATCGGCGAGGGCGGGCTGAAAGAATCAGTCCGTCGAGGTCGACGGGTACCCACCGGTCGCGGCCGGCGGTGCGGATGGCCCAGCCTTGTTCGTTGTTTGCTGGTTCGATCATGATGGCTTGTCCGTCTCCTACCCGGGTGGCGAGGAGTGTCCAGAGGCGGTCGCGGACGCGGGCGCTGGGATTGCCGACGAAGACTCCGGCGGCGACTTCGATCATCCATCGGGTGAGGTGGCCGCGGAGTCCTTCGGCTACGGCGATGAGGACGACGACGGTCAAAAGTCCATCCTCGGTTCGCTGAGGTCTGGCCCGGTGACGCCGATGAACGAGGTGCCATCAAGGCTGTCGGCGTAGTCGGTGGCCCAGTTGATGCCGCCCGGTACGGAGCCGAGGGCGTCGTCCCAGAGTTCGTGGGCGTCTTGGTCTATGACCTCGCTGCCTTCGCTGAGAAGCAGCGTTTTGATGTCTTGGACGATGCGGGTCATGAGTTTGCCGTCGGCGACTCGGTCGCGGAAGGCTGTTCGTGCGTCGCGTTCGCTGGTGAGGCCTTTGGCGGCGAGGTCGAATGCGAGCGGGATGGTGTAGTCGGCTTTGTAGAGGTCGGCGATGTCGAGGACGAAGGATGTGGCGCCGCCGGTGTGGACGAAGCCGAGTCCGGGGCTGGCGCCGAGGCCGACGATCGCGGCATGGCAGATTCCGTAGAGGCAGCTGTGTCCGGCGGAGAGGAGCCGGTTGACGTCGTCGCCGGTTTCGAAGGGTTGGCCGGGTTTGTAGAGGCGGCCGTCCCAGGGCACGCCGGTGCGGGCTGAGTGTGTCCGGTAGATCTTCTTGACTCGGGCGCCTTCTCGGCCGCGTAGTTGCTGCATGGTGAGTGCGCTGACGTCCTCGCCGGGGAACCGCATGCTGTACATGCGGCGGGCGACGGCGAGGCGTTCCTTGGTGCGGGTGACCAGGTAGGCCTGGCGGAGGAGGAGTTGGGATCCGCGGCTGGGGCCGATGCCGCTGGCGTAGAGGCGTACGCCTTTCTCGCCGACCCAGCACAGGGCGGTGCCGGAGTCGGCGAGTAGGCGGACGGCGGCGGTGGTGATGCGGGCGCCGGGGCCGGCGAGCAGGGTGGCGACCATCGCGGCGGGTACGCGGATGGTGCGTTCCCGGTTGACCAGGACGACGGCGTTGTCGTCGCGGTCTATGTGGCAGCGTTCGGCGTAGACGCTGGAGATGCGGTCACTGATCCGGTGCAGGTCTTGCGGGTCGGCCAGCCACCACACCTCACGGCTCCTGGCGGGGTTGTGGTGGGGCGAGGGTGAGCAGGCCGAATCCGTAGGCCTTGCCGGTGCCGATGCCGTCGAGCAGTGCTTCCCGGGCCAGGGCGGGGTCCTGGATGTGTAGCAGGCCGTCGAAGGTGACGCTTTCGAGGATCACCGGGGGTGTCTCGGTGCGTCGGCCGTTCTTGTGGAAGCGCAGGCGGTGGCGGTCGGTCGCCTGGACTGCGGGCACCTCGTTGCCGTTGACGGTGTCGGTTGGCAGGGTGCAGCCGGCGCGGCCCAGTCGTTCGGTGAGCCACGTGAGCTGGTCGGGCAGCCTGCGGTGTGCGACGCGTACGCCTCGGGGGCGCTCCCCAGTGAGTTGCTGGGCCTGTGTCTCGGACGGCTTCTTGGGGCTCTTGGTGGCACTGGTGGGGTTGGCTTTGAGCCGGAAGGCGAACATGCGCCCTCGCTGGATTTGGTCGAGCAGCGGCTCGTAGGGCCTGATGAGGGCTTGCGGCTCGTCGGCGTTGGGCCAGCCGGCCTGCTCGATCAGGTGTTCCCAGGAGGGTTTGGACTGGGTTAGGACGAGGACCGCGAGTTGGTGCTGGTGTGGGGTTTCCAGCCGCCACAGGACGCGTTCGGTCACGGGTTGGCGGCTGAGGCCGCCGAGGACGGCGGCGTGGAGTACCTGCGGGTTGCGCAGCATGCGCTGCGTCTGGGTGCGGAGCGGGTTGAGGTGGATGCGGGACAGAAAAGGCATGTTGGTTACCACCCGAGCAGGGCGAAGGGATCGTGGTCGGTCTGGTCGGTGTCGGTCCAACCGGTGGTGACACGCACCCATTCCTGGCGTACGCGACGGGTGTTGAACCCGCGGCGCAGCGGGTCGAACGACTGCGGCACGTCGACGCGCACGTCGTTGCCGTGGTCGTCGTCGACCGTGACCGGCAGGTCGACGGCGGAGGGACGGGCGTCACGGCGGAATCGGGAGCCGCGGTGGCGGTCCGTGGCCTGCCAAGGCAGCTGTGCGAGCACGCCAAGGGGTTGACCGGCCCAGAGCGCGTCTCGGTCGGCCCGGTTCGTGGTGTCAGGTGTCAGGAGCAGGGGCATCGTCGGCGGGCAGGACCGCCGGCCGAGAGCCAGGGGGAACGCCGGGTTGCGCAGGGCGCTGGCCAGGGTGTGCAGCAGGTCGACCGGGCCGTGGACGGCCGCCACGAACACCGCGTCTTGCAGGTAGAACCGGTGCGTGACGTGCGTGTACTTCGCCGGCGAGGTCGGCTTCTGTACGCCCTTGGCGGTGACGGCGGCAGACGGCAGCGGCCGGCCCCGGTGGTCGCTGACCGTGTGGTAGTCACGTAGCAGCGACCCGGGCTGGTCGGTGCGGACACCGAGGCGCAGACCGAGCAGGTCTTCGATCGAGTCCTGCCGGCGTAGCCCTTGCGCGGCGGCGAGCAGCCCGAGGATGCCGCTCTTGGTCGGTTCCTCAAGGGTGTCGCGGCGGTTGAACTGCCCGCGCCCACCCCAGGACTGCAGTGGCCCCGCTAGCCGCAGGACCAGGCAGAAGGCTTCGTCGGTCATCGGGGCGTGGCCACCTGGCCGAGGCGGGGCCGCACGGCGGCGATGGTCGCGTCGATGGCCTCGTCCAGGCTGCGCGCCGCGCCGAAAGCCTGGGTGAGCGTGGCCGCGGTGTCGTGGTGGCCGTTCGCGGCGGCGGCCGTGGCCGGGTCGTAGACGCTGGCGACGGCCAGGGGGGTTAGGCCCCAGGTGGTGCTGGTCCGGTGCAGTTCCTCGGCTAGGCGCACGGCGGCCTTGCCGGCGATGCCGTCGCGGCTGCGGATGGGGCTTTCGAAGGCGGAGACGAGGTTGACCGGCTGGTCGGTACGCACGACGTAGCTGACCACGCTGGGGATGGTGCGGTGGGCGAAGGTGTTCTGGTGCCCGGTGGGCATCGAGGTGACGAATGCGCGCAGGAACGCCCGGGTGGCGTTGATCGTGGCGTCCGGGTCCTTGTCCAGGTTGTCGGCGAGGTGGTGCACGTCGAGGGTGGCGAACCGGTACAGCGTCGCTGAGGTGAATTCGACCGTGCCGATCATGGCGGCGCCGGCATCCTCTTCGGCGGTCTTCTCGTCGTCGACGGCCGTGTAGTAGTCGAACTCGATTTCCACGGGGTGTACCGACAGGGCGTGGGCCACCTGGGTGGCGGCGTCGACGTTGAGGGCGGGGATGTCGGCGACCATCCGGCCGAACAAGGCCACGTCGATCGGGTGCTTGACGGTCAGCTGCGCGCGGACGGGCAGGTCTGCGACGGCCTTGGCCAGCGCGTCGTCGGCGAGTGCGGTCAGCTCGCTGGCGCGGTCGGCGACCAGGTCGACGATGGCGTCGAGCTGGTTGCGGCCGAAGAACAGCAGGTAGGCGCTCTCGGCGGCCTTTTTGCCGGGTTTGATGTCGAGGTCGTGGGTCAGCAGGGCGTTGCTCAGCCGGGTCGCGGCCTCGCCGTCCAGGCCGGTGCGTTCGGCGATGCGGGTGGCGAGCAGCGTGGAGACCCGCTTGGTGCGGGTGCCCAGCTGGTCGGCGGGCAGGTGCAGCTCGTGTTCGAACGCCTTGCGGGTGGCACGCTTCCATGCTTGGGAGGAGACCCGGGCCCGGCGTGACCCGCCGTAGACGGCCTGCTTGGGGCTGCCCGCGTCGTCCCGGTTGAGGTTCGACGGCGGCACGGTCTGCAGGATGTGGATGTCGATGTAGGTGCGTGGGTCGGTCACCGGTTCTCCTTGGACGTAGGGCAGATATCGGGGTGCAGTGGTCGGCCGTTGTAAGGTGCCGCGGTTACGCCTTCGCGGTGGTGCTGGCTTCCGCTGGGGCGTCGGCCTCGGTGCGGAAGGTGAAGTACTGCGAGCCCCATCGGCGCCGGACCCTGTGGATCCTGTCGGGGTCCTGCCAGTCGCGTAGATCGCGCGACAGGAGGCTGTAGTCCAGCGGCTGGGCTGGGCTCAGGGTGCGCAGTTGGCTCACCAGTCCCCGCAGGTGGGCGACGACCTCGGTGAAGCTCGTCGCGGTCGCCGCTGCGCCGAAGCGCTTGTCGACCGCGTCGGTGGTGTACCTGCCGCTGGCCCGTAGCTTGGCCATGGCCGAGCCCAGCCCGACGTTCGGCTGGTGCATCAACCTCGACTGGGACTGCTGATGCATGGCGAACAGAACGAGAGCGGCGTGCTCAGCACGCAACTCCCGGCTGGCCCGCCCGTCGGATCGCAGCTGCGTGTAATACCGCCACATCGCCGGGACGTCCCCGGCCTCCCGACCCAGTCCGCTGCGCAACGCGGCAAGGTCCTTGCCCTCGGGCGTCTGTTGCGAGTAGTCCCGCTCCCAGAAGTAGGGCCTCGGCTTTCGCTTGGCCTTGTCATCACTGCTGGTCATTCCGCACGTCTCCGCTGCCTCGAATAGGGGGTAGGGGGTCAGGGTTCGATGCCGAGGATCTTGCGGACCGATTCGCGGTACCAATCCTCGGCCAGGCTCGCCCGATAGGTTTTCTTCTGCTTGTCGTCCACGCGCCCGAGGAACGCCGTCGGCGCCACGGCGGCCAGTGCAGGCTCTGCCACCGCGAGGGCCACCGACTGCGCGATCCTGCGCCAGGCGTCTTCGGCGTTGTCGTACCGGTCGGGCTCACGTTGCAGCCCCGCCAACAGCCGGCGCACCACCGGGTTGAGGTCGTGCATCAGCGCATCACCCAGCTTCAGCCCCTTGTCCCAGGGGACCGGGTCACCGCCGCTGCCGCGCCGTAGGTCATCATCGAGCCGGTTGCCGGCACGGCGCAGCTGCTCGGCCTGATCGACCACCGTCTCGATGACCTGACGCACCTCACCGGGCACGAGCGCGGCCAACGGCAACGGGATCGAATCGGCGATCACATCCTCGACCACCGCCGACTGGTTGCCATACGCCACACCCACGGTGAACACCTGCACCGGTAGGTCGTCGACACCGAGGTCGGCCAGCTGGGCGAGTAGCTTGCTGCTGGTGAACGCCGGGCTCTCCTGCGGCACCGTGGCGAGCATCGGCGCCAAGCCCCGCCACGCGTCCCGCCCAGCGACGTGGCGCACAGGCGTCACCGGCGCCTGACCGACCCGAGGCTTGTCGACCCGCCGCCACGCGGTGTGCGGCTCCACATCCTGCGGCAACGGTTGCAGCCGATCACCTGCGGTCAGGACCACCCGACGCACCACAACCCCACCGTCGGCAGCCCGCTCGGGAATGAGCCGCACCCGGCGGGACTGCCAGGTCAGCAGATCCAACAACCCCACCGCACCTCGCACCTCCCAGGCGCCGGTCAGTGCCCGTTCCCGCCGCCACTGCGGACGATCATCGGGAGGCGGTTGCCGGACGATCGGGCTGTTCAACAGCAGCGTCTCGGCCAGCGTGCGACCGATCGGCACCGTCACACCCAGCGCCCCACACGGTCCCGTCGGGTTCCCGGTGGTCTTGCCGCCCTTCGCCTGAGGGTCGTCGGCCGCACCCGACTTGATCGCCGCCGTGTCCCAGCATTGAGTGGCCAGCATGGCACGAACCGCCTCGGCAGGAGTCAACGCCGGCGGGTTCGCCTCCGTACGCGGCGTGAACAACGGCACGTTGTTACCGGTCGCCGTCGCCGCGATCAGCAACGACACCGGCTTGTCCTCGTCCTTGGCCGTCCGCAGCCCCGCCACCTGACCGAACGGGCGGCTACCGAACAGATCGAACCGGTCCCGCTGCTCGCCCAGATACTCCTTGATCCTCTCGGCCGGAAGATGCCCGACGCTCCACCGCCTCTTCCACTCGCCCTCACTGTCAGGGATGCCGCAGGCGTCCAGGTAGACCGGCAGCAGCACCTGCCGCAGCACAGCCACGGTCTCCAGCGGATTGGCCGTGGCCAACCCGTCGATCTCATGCGCCCTGGTCAACGCATCCATTAGTGGCAGCAACCGAGGGCACCCGCGCTCGACGACCGGCACCCATGCCTCGTCCACCAAGTGGAATGAAGGCCTCTCCATCAGCACTCCGCAAGTTCGTAAAGAGTCATGGACGATGTATCGCGTCGGTGACGAATGTGGCGATGGTCTTGGCGGCGATAGCGACCACCGTCGCGCCCACCACCTTGACCACGTGGCTGGCCAACCTGCGTTTCCGGCTGGGTGACACCGGGACTTCGTCGGTCGCGTCCAGATCCGACGGCAAACCCTCTGCGGCACGCTGGGCATGCACGGTCACATGGCTGACGTACACCACGGTCCGGCCATCGGGTTCGAGCGCTGACCGGAAGAACCGGTCGCCGTGCGAGGAGAGAGTTCGAAGGGCACGCTGAACCACCTCATCAGCAAGGTTGGTGGCCCGGGCAATCTCGTTGACCGTGATGAAGTCGCCACGCCTCCGACCGGCCTGGACGATGGCCTGGAGAACCTGCCGCTCCTCGAATCCGTGCATGGACATGGATGCTAGCAGCCCTTCGCCCAACCTGATCTGTTTAGAGGTTGGGGTTGGCGAACTGGCGAACCGATCCGGCGGTCTATATGCTGCGTTTTGCCTGGCCAGCGCTGGGGTGTTCCGCTGATGTGTTTGACCGACACGCTGTCCCCGCCTACGCGGGGTTACCCCGGCGGCTCTCATGCAACATCGTCTACAAGACCGAGGAACGTGTCGTAGGTCAGCCGTCGGCCGCCGAGGACAGCCGAGTTGCGCTCGTCGAGGACCAAGGCCCGGGACTTGGACAACCAGGCGTTGCCGTACCAGCCAGGTAGCGGGTCGAGTTGCTTCGCCGCCTCGGTGATAGCGGGTCGGGCCGGCAGTCGTACCGTCGATCCGATGACCTCCTCGACGAGGGCGTCCGCGCCAACATCGCCGGCGGGGCCGATGCTGCGCCCGTCGAGGGTGAGATACCGGCCGCTGGCCTGCCGGACGAGAATCACCTCCACGGACTCTGGGCCGTCGCGTACCACCGCCAGGTCGTCCTCGTCCGGTGGGTCGCCGGTCGCCCGCTGGTGCAGTCCGGCAAGGGTCGGCGTGCCCAGCTCGCTCTCGCCGGCCAGAAGGAACACCTCCGCCGCCTGCCGCCGGGTGCGCTCTTGCATCTGCCAAAGGGCGTGCGCCGCTGCCGTCGCCTCCTGCCATGACGCGGGAACGTTGACGGTGGTGTCGTAGCCACGGCGCACGAGGTCAGGAACGTCGGCGGGGATGCTCCAGCCACCTCCAGCGGCGGCTTCGGTGACCAGGGCAGCGGCCCGCAGCAGCGGGTACCGCTTATAGACATGCTCGCTGCCGGAGGGAAAGACCGGCGCCCCGTCCGGGTTCGTTCGGATTCCCGTGACGAAGACCTTGGGTGGCCGGGTGCGCTCCGGCCGAGTATGCCGATGCACCCGACCGACCCGCTGCAGCAGCAGATCGATCGGCGCCAGGTCGGTGACGAGCAGGTCGGCGTCAACGTCGAAGGACTGTTCCGCGAGCTGGGTCGCCACCACGGTCAGGCGGGACGGTCGTGCAAGACGCCCACCGTGTGGCCCCAGAAGCTCCAGAGCCCGTCCGGTGCGCGTGGCGCGTTCGGCGACCGTCAACCGGGCATGCAGCAGGATCACCTCGTCGGGACCCCACTTCTCGGTCAACGCCTGGTAGGTCTGTTGCGCCCGGCCGACCGTGTTCCGTATGACCAGTGCGCAGCCCCCATCACGCAGTTCGTCGTCGAGAAGATTGACCACTGCCTCCGCACCAGCGTCCGGGGATTCCTCCCACACCTGTACTTTCATGGTCTTCGTCGGCCGCCAGGAGGCGGTCGTCCGGGCGGCACACGTGACGGCGTCCGCGGTCGCAGTGAGCGCGTGCATCACGGGATACCCCGATGCTTCGGCTAGAGCCGGCAGGTCAACGCCCCGCCGACCCTGCACGCCCTGCAGGTAGGCCCGCATCAGGCTTGCCCGCTGCTGCGGCGGCAGTGTCGCCGACAGTAGGATCACCGGCACGCCCGCGTCTGCCAACCAGCGCAACGCCTCGTGGAGGAACTGCGACATGTAGACGTCGTAGGCGTGGATCTCGTCCAGGATCACCACCCGCCCGGCCAGGCCGGCATGCCGGAGCATCACATGCTTGGTGCGCGTCGCCGCGTACAGCAGGTGGTCGACCGTGCCGACCGTGACCGGCATCAGCATGCCCCGCTTCGCCCCGAGGAACCACTGCGCCGGGGCATGCGCGGGGCGCATCGATCGGCCGCCGCCGGTCATGCCGAACTCGTCGTCGCAGCCGAACTCGTCCACCCCAGAGAAGTGAACCTCCTGTTGGAGGGCATTCCACCGCGGGTTGAACATCCGCTTGCCGTGCAGCAATCCCACCGGCAGTCCCGGATCGACCTGTTCAGCCCACTGCAGCACCCGATCGAACATCGGATCACTGGTCGCCTGGGTCGGCATGCCTACAAAGATGCCGTCGCAGCCGAACCGCCGACCGAGCACCTCGGCCGCAGCGAGGGCACCCTCGGTTTTCCCCTCACCCATCGGCGCCTCGATAACCAGCAGCCCTGGGACGGCCATCTGCTCGGCCAACTCCACACAGGCGGCCTGCAACGGACGTGCTGTCTTCCCGAACCGCGCCGCCACCAGATCCGACGACCGCCGGTACGGCGCAGAACCCCACCCGCCCCGCAGTTCCAGCGCCGCCCACACCTTTACGGCCCGCTCACGGGCGGCGACCATGGAAACATCCGACAAACGGGAAACACCCGTGAAGTGATCGCTGCTGGCGACCCAGTCCGCCATGACCACGAAGCCGGAAAGCCCGAGTTGCGTGCCTCGACGCGGCACCTTCACAGGCGCCAAGTGGGCCAAATCAACGCCAATAGCATCGGCGACAGTGTGCACGACAGCGGCCTGGGCGGCCTTCCACGCGGCGCCGTCACCCTGCGCGTTACGGAGTCGGCTCGCAGTCTTGAATACCCGACCACGTGAGGGAAGCAGGCCGTGATGCCCGGCCACCAACGGCCACACCCACTCCACCGCCTCCTCGTTCCACCGTTCCTGGCGCAGCACCGACTCGATGATCACCGCCCCGGCGCAGGTGTGATGCCACCCGGCCTGCTCGCGGCTCAACCTCCGCCAGGTGAGACCGGCGGCCCGAACCGCCCGGGCCAAACTGTCGGCCTTGCTCTGAAAGGCCGGAGACGCCTTACCGACGTCATGCCACCCACAGAGAAGGGCAAAGAACGCCCGTCCGTTTCCGCCAGACACATGGTCCAGGCAACTCTTCAAACGGGAAGCGAGGTAGCGATCCCAGATCAGCTCCGCGACCGCTGCGGTATCCAACAGATGCTGCAGGAGCAGGTTCGGCTGCCCGCCAGCATCAGACTTTCCCCACAGCACAGCGAGAGCAGCGGCGCGATCCGACGACATGCCCCGGACTGTAGAAGCCCCCTCCGACGAATCCTCGCCCTTGCGCTGATTCAGTCGCCTTCACGACAGAAGAGCTCATCATCCACGAATGACGCTCGGGTTCTACCATGTGTTGATCTTTGCCCTGCTACCTCTCGATCACTTGAGAATCCGGGGGCCGGATCGCATCTCCAGGCCCACGACGATGTGCAGCCGCGCCAGACAGAGATTCCTCCATATGATTCACCTGACTACCAAGGAGATCCATGATGAAGAGATTGAGACGGTAGAAAGCTCGATGAGCCAACCGAACTTTTTTGCGCCGTCCGCTACATAAACTCGCAGGTCAGCAAGTGTCGTCCCCGCACGCGCGGGGGTCTTCCGGCCCGGAAGACGCGCCGCTGATCGGCGGCGAGGTCGTCCCCGCACGCGCGGGGGTCTTCCCGGGTGCGGGGGGTTCCCTCGCACGCTGCGGGCGTCGTCCCCGCACGCGCGGGGGTCTTCCGTAGTGCTCGCACCCGGGGTGGTGTGGTGGCTGGCCGTCCCCGCACGCGCGGGGGTCTTCCCATGGGTCGGAGTCTATCGCAGCTTGCCGGCCCGTCGTCCCCGCACGCGCGGGGGTCTTCCGCTCCGCGCCGAGCTGGTCCAGGTCGCCGCCGTGTCGTCCCCGCACGCGCGGGGGTCTTCCGTTGATCGCGATGGCGGAGAAGGCCGGCTACTCGTCGTCCCCGCACGCGGGGGTCTTCCGATCGAGCGCGACCAGCTGCTCTACGACGCGGAGTCGTCCCCGCACGCGCGGGGGTCTTCCGCGACGCCAGCCTGCGGGACGTCGGTGGGTCAGGTCGTCCCCGCACGCGCGGGGGTCTTCCCGCCCCGCACGTCGTGGCGTTCACCATCCGCGCGTCGTCCCCGCGCGCGCGGGGGTCTTCCGGTCCGCGACGAGCGGACGTTCGTCTCCTGGTCGTTGTCCCCGCACGCGCGGGGGTCTTCCGCCGTCCGACTTCGGCACCCCGGGAGGCACCCGGTCGTCCCCGCACGCGCGGGGGTCTTCCGTTGCCGGTCACCCAATGGAAGAGGGACAAGCAGTCGTCCCCGCACGCGCAGGGGTCTTCCCGAGGTGTTCGTCCGCCGCGGCATCCGCTACGGGTCGTCCCCGCACGCGCGGGGGTCTTCCGCCCCCCCGTTACCTTTTTGATCGCCCCCAGCCGGGGACTCCTCGGTCGCCCGGCCCGGTATGACTTACTTCCCCTGTCGTTCGGATGATCCGGGGGGTGTTGTCGCCGGGTCGGGTGGCGTCGGCGGACCGCTGATAGGGACACGGCCACCCCGTGTGGGTAGGTCTCTTCGTAACGTGGCTGCCGGCAGTCCGACGCCCAGACCAGCGGCCGAGGCGGCGACGCGTGTGAGGAGGCGTGGGGTGCACGGCGAATACGGCGTGTTCCTCGGGTTGGACGTCGGCAAGGAAGGTCATCACGCGGTCGGGCTGGCCCCGTCGGCCGTCCACCGGCGCAGCCGTTCGTGGCAGGTCTTCCACGGCCCGAAACGTTCCGGCAGGTCACGCCACGGCGCACCCGTGCGCAGCTTCCACAAGATGCCGTTGATGACCTGCCGGTGATCCCTCCACCGCCCCCGCGAACCACCCGGCTCGGGAAGCAGCGGCGCGATCACCACCCACGCCTCGTCGGTCAGTTCACCACGACGTACCACCGGCACATCGTCAACGATCAACCACTACAAGATCGGCAGGACACGCCCTAGGCTGTGGCCCACGGCCATCGCGCGATCTTCGGTTGTCCTCACAAACCATCGATGATCAACGCGGTGGCCGTCCTCATACCCACGCCACGCCCAACGCCGAAGCCAAGTGACGTTGGAGTATTAGGTCTCCTCCGTGAACGCCGCCTGCCAGAACTGTTGATTCCCGTCAAAGATGCGCGAGGCGGCGAAGCGGCGGCCGGCTTGCGGGCTGACGTTCATGTTCCCGGTGATCTCGACGGCACCCCCAAAGCCCGTGAACCTAGACAGGTCCCGCTTCGTGGGGTACAGCGCCGGCCACTGCTCATTGGCCTGACGAAGCAGTTCCGGGTCGCCGCGCCGCCGTTGCCACACCGCCTCCAGCTGAAGACCCGCGGTCGCGGCGAGGCTGACCAACTGGTCCAGAACGCCTGCCATCGTGTCGCCGGCGTGCTCCGGCAGGAGCATGTCGTGGACCTTCTCGCCGAGCACGAACGCCTCAATGTCCGTGAGCTGGGGGTCTCTCGGCAAATGCAGCGAGTGCGCGAGCTTGCCCCGGCGGCGGTCCGTCCAGTAGATGTGGTGGACCGTGAAACGGTGCGCACGGTGCACCAGCATGTTGCGCATGCTGAGCGTCCACGGCAGCCAGCCGTGGGGGCCTTGCTCGGCTGCGGCCAGTATCTCCTTGAGCGCGGCGTCCTGCATGTCCCGGGCCTCGCTGTCCCTTGGCGCCAGCAGCCTGTTGCGCTCCTTCTCTGTGCCTGCGGCGGCCTTCGTAAACGTTGACCAGGACGCTGTCACCAAATCCGTCCGCAGGCTGAGCACACCAATGCCTGTCCCGGCGACAGCATCCAAGGCGCTACCGCACGACGTGAAGAAGCCATCCACCGCAGCGTCGATGCGGTGCTGGCGACGGAGCTCCGCCGGACCGCGCTCGGCGAGTGGGCTGGGCCCCGAAAGTGCGTTGCGCCGATACCAGTCCGTGTCCGCGAACATCTGCTCCCGGAACTCCAGCTCGTGCCAAGCTGCGGCCTGAAGGCAGGAGCCGATCTGACCGGTGATCTGGAGCAGATAGTCGCTCGCGAAGACCGTGTGGGCTTGACCCAGGTGCCCGTGCCACCAGCCGAATCCGCCCCGCGCATTGTCGAGGTCATCGAACATCATCTGATGGACGCGGCCGACCGTCGTCACGGCGGCGGCGACACGGGCGTGGGGATCGGGCACCCGAATATCTTGGCTGGCCGGCCCCGTCGGTTGCATCTCAGATTCCGTCCGCGTCTCCCTCGCGCCGGCTAACGCCAACCGACGCGAGGGAGACGCGGGCCGCCAAACAGTCGGCGCTCACCCGCGGCTCGGCCCAACTGCGGGACACCGCGACCGCTACCGTAGAGCCCTGTCCCTCGACAGTCGATTACTGCTGCCGGAGGACAACCAGTGAACATCATCAGCCGCGCCGAATGGGGCGCCCGCCACCCGAGTCCCGCTCAACCGTGCCCTGGTCGAAGCAGACCGTCTTCATGGGCCACTACTCCGCCGCGTCGGCAACGCAGACCCCCCGCCAGATCCAGGACTACCACATGCGGGTCAAGAGCTGGTCCGACATCGGCTACAACTTCCTCATCAACTCCATCAGCGGCGTCATCTACGAGGGCCGCGGGTGGACGACGCTCGGCGCGCACTGCTCCGGCCGCAACACCGAGGCCATCGGCGTCTGCATCATCGGCAAGGACCAGCCCGGCCGCCAGGACGTCTCCGCCCGCCGCGCCTTCAAGTGGCTCTACGAGCAGGCCAACGACCGCAAGGGCAAGCGGCTCCAGCTGCTCGGCCACCGCGACCGCGGGAACACCTCCTGCCCCGGCGACGAGATCTACGCCTGGCTGCACGCCGGCCTGTCCGTCGGCGGCGGATCCACGCCCGCGCCCGCCAAGCCGCCGGCAAGCCCGCGCCCGGCACGCCGATCGCCTTCCCCCTGCCCGCCGGCTGGTACTTCGGCCCGGCGTCCGGCCCCGACTACAGCGTCTCCGGCAAGTACGACCGCTACTTCAAGGGCCGCACCGACCGGGCGTGGCTGCGCGAGTGGGCCACCCAGCTCAGCCGCCGCTGCTGGTCGATCGGTCGGGGCAAGCGGTGGCTCGGCGGCGCCGGCAACGACGGCATCTACGGCTCGGAGTACAAGGCCCTCGCCGAAGCGTTCCAGCGCGACCAGCGGCTGCGCGTCGACGGACTGATCGGCGTCGCCACCTGGGTGGGCGGCTCTTATTTCACCTACTATCGTTAAGCGCATGCCTGACGGACCTGTGCGCGTAACGGGACCGCTCCTGGCCGTCCTGAACGCCCTGCTCGATGCTGACGACTACGAGCTGCACGGCTGGGCGATCATGAAGGCCACGGGGAAGTCCGGACCGACCATCTACAAGATCCTGGAGCGGCTCGCCGAGTCACGGTGGGTGACCTCCCGCTGGGACACGAACACCGAACCCGGCAAGCCTCGCCGCCGCTACTACCAGCTCACCGGGCATGGCGTGGCCAGCGCCCGCGAGTTGATCGCCCAGCGGCAGGCCAAGACCGCGCCGGCCATTCGGACCCGCCTGGCCTTCGGCTGGTGCCAGGCGTGAACGGCTGGGAGATCATCCTGGGCATCGTGTTCGGGCTCCTCGTCAACGAGGTCACCGACATCTCGCCCTGGCTCGCGCGGAAGCTGACCCGGTGGTCTGCCTATCGCTGGACGACCGACCCCGACACCGCCGCAGGGTATGCCGAGGAGTGGGCGGCAGTCATCGACGACCGGCCCGGCAAGCTGCTCAAGCTTCTGACCGCCTTGCGGTTCACCATCGGAGCCGCCAGTCGAGCTGCACCAAGAGCCGGCGTCCGTGTCACGAACCTCACCTACCTTTTCCTGAAGGCACTCCTGGCACGCCCCAAAGCCAGGGAATCGCTGATCGCCGCCATCAGGGCCGACGACCTCTATCCATCGGCCGCAGAAAGGCTCGGACAGCAAGCGGGACTGCGTGTCAAAAAGGATGTGGCCTGGGTAGACCAACGCATTGAGATCTCGGTCAAGGAGACCCGCCCTGTCCGGCGTCGGCGCAGATAAACCGTCGGCCAGTGCTTTCGGGGGTGCGGGTGCCGTTGAGCGCCGCACCCCCGCTCTCTACCTCTGCACCATGCGTCGTGCCGCCGCCGCCCTTGCGCACGTCGGCGATCTCCGCGTCAGTCTTCGACCCGTACTCCCCGCCCTGGCGGCCGTCCCCGTAGGACAGCACGAACACCGTGCTGGTCCGGCGCTTCGCGCCGCAGTTGCAGCCCACAGTTTTCTCCCTACTCGCACCGTGGCGGTCAGCGCCGCCACGAGCGTCCTGCGGTCCCGCCCGATCGACGCGGCGATCCGCTCCGCCTGCACCGCGACGGCGGCCCGCTGCCGCTCGGCGGCGAACCCGGCCACCACGGCGCGGCGTACCGCCGCCTCGAACGCCGCCGGGGACAGCGCCCGCTCCAGGCGGTCGCCGGCCGGGCCCGAGGGCTGCCAGCCCGCCCACCCGGAGGCGACCATCGCGTACGCCCGCCCGCCCGACGACCGGCCCCGCACCACTGGGAACCCGCCGACGTTGATGCACAGCGCCGCAACGAGCTGCCGGGCCCCACCGATCCACCGCCAGTCCCCCGACAGCGGCGACCGGCGCAGCAGCTGCACCTGCTCCTCCGTCGCCTCCGGCACCAGCGAGCCGGCAACCCACGTGGCGTGAGCGTCCCGACCGGCCCGGACCACCGCCACCTGCGTGCCGGTGTCGTCGTAGTGCGCCGCCGCCGCGCTGGCGGCGAGGTCGGCGTGGCCCGTCGACGCCGTGATGTGCCCGACCGCGACCAGCTCTCCCTCCGCCGTCTGGATCTCCGGCCGGTGGAACCAGTCGAAGCCGCCCTCCTCCGTCTACAACACCCGGGGCGACAAGGTCAACGACTCCACCGCGAAGTACGCCTACTCGGAGACGAAGGAGCAGGAGCTCGCCCGCCGGCTCGTCAACGGCAGCGAACACCTCGGCCAGGACAACATCGAGGTTCTGGCCAACTCCGTGTCGGCCAGCTCCCACAAGCTGACCGCCTACAACACGATCAGCCGGGCGATCGAGACCTCCTGGAAGGGCGGCCCCGTCACCCAAGCGGACGTCGAAGCGCAGTCCAGCTGGCTGATCAGCGCCTGGGACTCCCTGGTCAAGGTCCGCCCGGAGTACGGCAAGCTCTCGACGCCAGCGCGTCAGGCCCAGCGGAAGAACACGATCGCGACCAGCGCCGTGGTGATCTACGGGCTCGTCGGCGCGATGTCGAAGATGTACACCGACCACGTGGACCCGGAGGTGGCGTTCAAGGCCATCGCCGCCAAGGACGAGGACGACTTCTTCGCCTGGGACAACCCGATCTGGATGGCCAAGGGCATCGTCACGCCGAGCGGGTCGGGCGCCGGCGGGTACGGCACGCGCAACAGCTTCCCATCTCGCCGCGCAGCCATCAGCGTGCTCTGCGAGGCGATGGGCCTGGACGCGGACGACGACGAGTAAGTCCGGCCGGCAGCAGAGGGCGCGACCAGGTCACCACCAATGCCGGGTCGGGCCCGGAGAACTATTTTGGGCTCGGGTTGTAATGGCCGACCA
>NZ_JBFAVI010000138.1:0-18746 GCF_040679695.1 Micromonospora sp. NPDC052213 | reverse complement strand
GCCCGGGGGGGCCCCGGCCGGGCGCGGGCGCCCGGGCCCCCGGCCCCCCGGGCCCGGATGCCGCCGGTCGGGCGCCGGGTGCCGCCGCGCGTTGCGGCGGGTGCCGACGCCGTGCGCGTTGCGGCCGGGTGCCGCCGTGCGCGCTGCGGCTCGGCGGAGCCGCGGCCGGCGGGGCGCGCTCCCCGGCGTCACCGGGGGGCCGGCGGACTCGTTCTCTTCGGTGTCCGCCGCAGCGACCCGCAGGGCCGCACCCCGCAGCTCGTGGAGGCAATCCCGATGGCCAAGCACCGTGCTTCCGGTGAAGATCCGCTGACCGGGGAGGAGGTGACCGAGGGCCCGGAGGCGTACTGGTCGGTCGACGACTCCCGCTGGCCGGCGGTCCGCCCCGACCTTCCCGCACACATGGTGGACCTGCTCGCCCCGCCGATCGTGGTCGGCGTCGCCCGCGTGCCGGCCACCTCCCGGCTCACCCCGCCGGCCGAGCAGCGGCGGAACGCGCCCGCCGACCAGCGGCCGACGTCGGCGGCCGAGCAGCGCCGCAACGCGCCCGCCGACCACCGGCTCGGCCCGCCGGCCGAGCAGCGACGCAACGCGCCGGCCGAGCACCGGCCGCCGTCGGCGGCCGGGCCGCGGACGATCGTGCCCGCCGCGCCGGGCGGGTCGGGTCGGCGACCGGCGGGTGCTCCCGCGTCGGCCGGCCGGCACCGCCTGCCGGCGAAGTAGCCATCGGTGGGCGGGGACACGGCCGGCCGGCGGCGTGGCCGGCCGTACCACCCGAAGCGACGGGTCCCGGCGCGGCCGCTCTTTCATCTGGTGGACGCCGCGCGGGTCCCGCCGCACCGGCGGTCGCGTCGCCGGTAGCGTGGTCGCACATGACGGTCGTGCATCCGATCGCCCGGGCCTGGATCACCACTGGCGGCACCGGCGCGCAGAACTACGACGAGTTCGCCGACGACGCGGAGATCACCGCGATCATCGAGGCGAACCCGCACAGTGCCCTCGGCATCGAGATGCCGCACCGGGCGCCGGAGAGCCTGGGGAAGTCCTTCCTCGACGCCCTGCCGGACGCGGTGACCCGCCTCGCCGAGGCCAAGGCCGACGGCAGCTACACCCCGGCCGAGCAGGTCGTGGTCCTCTACCGGATCAGCGCGCCGGGGGAGGAGACGGCGTACGGGCTGTGGGCCATGACCGACACCGACCAGATCTCCACCCGGGCCGACGAGCCCGGTCTGGTCATCCGCAACGAGGACGTCTTCATCGCCAAGGTGCGGGAGCGGGTGGCGCTGGCCGAGGCGCTGGGTCACCTCCTCTCGCCCGTACTGCTGCTGCAGACCGGGCGCGGCGACGAACTGCACGCCGCGCTCGCGGCGGCGACCGACGCGGCCGGGGCGCCCGCGGCGACCGACACCGACCAGGCCGGGCGCACCCACGCCATCTGGCTGCTCGGCCCCGGCCCGCAGCAGGACGAGCTGACCGCGCTCGCGGGCGGCGGGGAGCTGGTCGTGGCCGACGGCAACCACCGCAGCCTGGCCGCGCAGACCGGCGGGCTGCCGCGCTTCCTGTCGGTGATCACGACGCCGGCGTCGGTGGCGATCCAGCCCTACAACCGGCTGGTCAGCGAGCTGACCACCACCGCCGACGAGCTGCTCGACCGGCTCCGCGCCGCCGGCGCGGAGGTCACCCCGATCGACGGACCGGTCGAGGTCCCGGCGGCCGGCGGCACCGTCCACCTCCGCCTCCCCGACCGGGGGTACGCCGTCACCCTGCCGCAGGTGGGCGGCGGCCGGCTGGAGAACCTGGACCACGCGCTGGTCGAGCGGCTGCTGCTGCGCGACGCCCTCGGGCTCGACCCGGGCGACAAGCGGATCACCTACGTCGGCGGCGACTACCCGGCGAGCTGGCTGACCGGAGAGGTCGACGCGGGCCGGGCCGAGCTGGCCGTCCTGATCGCCCCGGTGACCGTGGACGACTTCGTGGCCGTCAACCTGGCGCGGGAGAAGATGCCGCGCAAGAGCACCTGGTTCACCCCGAAGGCGCGCGGCGGCCTGGTGGTCGCCGAGCTGTCCCGCTGAGTTGTGACGAATCCGCCCCGGGACGCCGCCCGCGCGGCGTCCCGGGCGCGCGCCCTGACAGACTGCGCGGTATGCGCGTCTACCTGGGATCCGACCACGCCGGTTTCGAGCTGAAGGTGCACCTGGTCAACCACCTGACCAAGGAGGGGTACGACGTCGTCGACGTCGGCCCGCACGCCTACGACCCGGACGACGACTACCCGGCCTTCTGCCTGCACACGGGTGACCGGGTGGTGGCGGACGCCGGCAGCCTCGGGGTGGTCATCGGCGGCTCCGGCAACGGCGAGCAGATCGCCGCGAACAAGGTGGGCGGGGTCCGCGCGGCCCTCGCCTGGAGCATCGAGACCGCCCAGCTCGCCCGCGAGCACAACGACGCGAACATCGTCGCGGTCGGCGCGCGCCAGCACACCCTGGACGAGGCGACGGCCATCGTCGAGGCGTTCCTGACCACTCCGTTCTCCGGCAACGAGCGGCACGCCCGCCGGATCGGCCAGATGGCCGACTACGAGCGCACCCGCCAACTGCCCGCCCTTCCCTGACCCGCCGCCTCCCACCCCGCGCCGTCTTCCTGCCCGGCGCACCTGGCGGCACCGGTCCCGGATCCTGGTGCGGAGCGGCCCCGTGGGGTCACCTCCGTACCAGGATCAGCGGGCGGCGCGGGTCGGCGTCGGTTGCGGTCCGGCGTCAGCGGCGGGGGAGGTCCTCGCGGGGCGTCCAGTTCCGGCGGATGACCACCACGCGTTCCTCGGCCGCGGCCAGGTCCTCGTCGGTCGGCTGGGCGGCGTCGCGGGCCCGCATCGCCGCCGTCACGCTCACCTGGGACGAGCCGGAGCCGACCAGGCCGCGCAGGCCGCGCTCCCCCTCGTCGCCCGGGCCGCCCCGGCGACCGCGCGCGGGCTCGGTGCCGCCGTCGTGCACGCCGGGGGTCGTGGCCTGCGGCCCCTCGGGCGCGCCCGGGTCGCCGCCCGAGTGCCGTAGCCGGCGGCGCCGTCGCTCCACGTCCCCCATCAGCCGACCGTACCGCCCGAGGACCACCGCCGCCGGCCCGCCCGCCTGTCGTCGCCGGCCCGCCACGCTGGCGCGGACCCGCCCGCCGCCCGCCCGCCGCCCGGCGTCTCCACCCGGCCTACCCGCCCGCCGTCGGCCGCCTCCCGGCGTCTCCACCGGCCGGCCCGCCCGGCGCCGGGCCGCCGGTGTTCCGGGGGCCGGGACGACGGGTCCGGCACGACGTCGACGCCGGGCAGCCGAGCGGTCAGAACACGTCCATGCCGGCGGGGGCCCGGTGCCAGCCGAAGGCCGGGCCCGCGGCGGCCAACGCGCCGGGGCGCAGCTCGCGCACCCGGCCGGCGGCGGCGAGCGCGCCCAGCCCGGCGCCACCCAGGTACAGCTCGCCGAGGCAGCGCACGTCGCAGGCCAGCTCGGCCGGCCGCTCCGTCGGCCCGCACGCGGCCCGCTCCGGCCCGCCGCTCAGGTGCCAGCGGCCGGCGTTCTCCGGGAGCAGCTCGTCGGTGACCTCGATCACCACGTCCACCCCGGTCGCGTACCGGCGGGCGGCGAGCGCGGCGGGCACGTCCACCACCCGCAGCCAGAGCGCGTCGACCAGTTGCGCGCCCAGCCGGCGCGGCTCGTTGACCAGCCGCAGCAGCGGCTCGTCCACCGCGCCCGCTCCGAAGGAGAGCTGCCCGGCCAGGTCGAGCGAGAGCAGCATCCGCCACATCGCCGCGTACGCCGCCGGGGTGGCGGCCACCACCTCGTCGACCGTGGTGACCCCGTTCGGCCCGGTGCTCTCCCAGTTCGCGCGCGTACGGAAGAGCCCGTACCCGTCCACGCCGTCCGGCCCCTCGTGCAGCACCGCCCGGCGCTCGGTGGCGCCGCCCCGCCGGTCGGCCTGGTCGCTGAGCACGTACCGCCACCACGCCTCGTCGCGGCTGGACCAGCCGGGACGCTCGGGGCGCACCCGGTCGTACACCCGGGCCAGCTCGGCCCGGCAGTCGGCAGGCG
Source organism: Micromonospora sp. NPDC052213 (assembly GCF_040679695.1). Classification (NCBI taxonomy): domain Bacteria; kingdom Bacillati; phylum Actinomycetota; class Actinomycetes; order Micromonosporales; family Micromonosporaceae; genus Micromonospora; species Micromonospora sp. NPDC052213. The sequence goes on along the minus strand of NZ_JBFAVI010000138.1, from coordinate 14,673 downwards.
CGGTCAGGCGCAGCCGGCCTTCCGCGGGCGTCGGGTCCGGCATCCGCAGCGCGACGGTGGCGCACTGGACGGAGAGCCGCTGGGCGGCCAGGCCGTAGCCGAAGCGCGGGTAGATCCCGCCCTCGCTGGCCCACAGCACCGCCACCGGTTCCCGGCCCTCGTCGCGCACCTGCCGCAGCTGTCGCGCCATGAGCTGGGTGAGCAGTCCCCGGCGTCGGTGGGTGGGTGCGACGCCCACCCCGCTGACGTGGGCGGCCGGCACCCGCGCGCCCGGCACGGTGAGTTCCCGGGTGAACGCCCGTGCGGTCGCCACCGCCTCGCCGCCGTCCCGGACCAGCAGCGTGCGCCCGGGTTCGAAGAGTGCCCGCTCGATCTCGTGCGTCTCGGGGTCGGACGGGGCGTGGAAGAGGTGCCCGAGCAGCCGGGCCAGCTCGTCGAAGTCATCGGCTCGGGCGGTCCCGACCGCGAGTGGGGGTTTCGTCACGCCGCTGTGTCTAGCCGATCGGTGCGGGCTCGGCGACCGATTTGCCGGCTGGCTACCCTCGAAGCCGGACGGTGGCCGGTGGTCGCCGTCGGTCCAGGGGAGGGACGAGATGGCCGACCAGACACAGCCGTGGGCCGAGCGGACCGTCGAGGTGCCGCCGCAGCCGGGTGTCGGGGTGCCGCCGCAGCGCGACGCGTACCGGCGGGGGGTGGCCTCGGTCGGGCAGCCCCGGGCTCCGCGCACCGAACCGTTCCCCGTGGTCGGGCAGGAGCCGACCGGCACGGGCTGGCCCGACGGGTCGGCGCCGCGGCGCCCGCTGAGCTGGCACGTCGCGCAGCTCAAGCGCGGCGGCGAGTGGAGCGCCGCCGGGGCGCTCTTCGCGTTCGTCTGCTGGGGGATCTGGGCGATCTCGGGCGGTGGCGACCTGGCCGGGCCGCTGCTGATCTTCGTGCTGAGCCTGCTGGTGGCGGCCGGTCTCTTCGCGTTGGCCCGGCTGCTCGGCCGCGTGGTGCTGGAGCGGCAGCTGGGCCGGGTGCGCCGCAGCGCGCGCGGGGCGCACCTGGTCACGGCGGTCTTCCTGGCCGGCCTCGGCATCGCCTACCTGCAGCAGACCGAGTGGGTCGTGTCGGCCTGGAACTGGATCACCGGGAACTGACCGGACCGCGGGCATCGCCGGGACCGACCGCATCACCCCGGGACTGACCGCACGCCCGGGCGGGTCGGCGTCCGCCGCCCGCCCGCGCGCCCGGTCGCGTGTCGCGACCCCGGTCGTTCTCCACTCCACCAGGTCGGCCGCTGCTTACCCGGCGGGTCGCGGTTCATCCGCGCCCGGGCCGGCCTGACCCGGCGGTCAGTGCGTGCCGCCGTGGCCCTCCGCGTCCGCCTTGGGGGAGGCCACCCGGGCGGCCGGGTCCTCGACGCCGGGCTGCCCGCCGTCCGGCGCGACCATCCCGTCGTAGTTGTAGATCGTGCCGTCCTCGCCGTGCTGCCTGGTGGTGCGGATGTAGCGGTGCATCATGCCGTCGATCTCCACCTCCACGAGGGCGTCGCCGCCCGCGTCGATGGTGCTGCCGTCCCGGGGGCCGCCGACCAGGTGTGCCTTCGTGTTCGTGTCCATGGGGCTGCGGTACCCGGGTGGTCCCGACGCAAAACGGGCGGTCTCCCGGGAGGAGGTCGCCGTCCGGTGCGCGGCGGTATGACCGACGCGGGATGGGTCCGGACATTGCCGTTCATCGATATATATCCATAGGATCCCGGCATCGGATGCCGGCGCGTCGACCCCCGCGCGCCGCGAAGCTCGGGAGGCTCCCATGGTCCGTTGGCGCAGACTCATCGGCCGGTTGGCCGCCGCGTTGGTGGCGGTCACCGCCGGCTCGTTCGTCCTGGCGGTTCCGGCCGGTGCCAGGCCCGCGTCGGACGTGACTCCGTACGTCGTCGGCGGCACCCTCGCCGCGCAGGGCGAGTTCCCCTTCATGGTCCGGCTCTCGATGGGCTGCGGCGGCTCTCTCTACAGCCCCCGGCTGGTGCTGACCGCCGCGCACTGCGTCGGCGGGACCGGCGCGAACACCAGCATCACCGCCACCCTCGGCGTGGTGGACCTCCAGTCGTCGAGCCGGATCCAGGTGCGGTCCGACTACGTCTACCGGGCGCCCGGCTACAACGGCAGCGGCAAGGACTGGGCCCTGATCCGGCTCGCCACCCCGGTGACCACGCTGTCCACGCTCAAGATCGCCACCAGCACCGCGTACGACAACGGCACCTTCACGGTCGCCGGGTGGGGTGCCACCCGGGAGGGCGGCGCGCAGCAGCGCTACCTGCGCAAGGCGACCGTGCCGTTCGTCAGCGACGCCACCTGCAACTCCTACTACGGCGGCCAGATCATCCCGAGCGAGGAGATCTGCGCGGGCTACGCCAGCGGCGGGGTCGACACCTGCCAGGGCGACTCGGGCGGCCCGATGTTCCGGCGGGACGCGAACAACGCCTGGATCCAGGTCGGGATCACCAGCTGGGGCAACGGCTGCGCCCGGCCCAACTACCCCGGCGTCTACACCCAGGTGAGCACCTTCGCCCCGGCGATCGCCTCGGCGGCGGCGAGCCTCGGCGGCTAGTCGCGGGAACGGTCTGCGGGGACCCGGCCGGCCCGTCCGGCCGGGTCCCCGCGCGTGTCCGTCCTCGCGACGCCGACTACCGGACGTGATCCGCCCTGCGTGATCGGGTGACGGGGGCGTGCCGCGCGGCCCCGTCCCGGCCCCGGCCGCCCGGGCGGCGGCGGCTGCGGAAATCGGCCTGTCCGGCGGGTGGGATCCGGAGGAACGGCTGGTCGCGGGCCGGTTTCCCCGGTCGGTCGCCGGTCCCTGGGCGCGGCGACCGGCGCCGGCGCAGGCAAGTGACAGGAATCGATGTAGCAGAAAGTTGCATATTCCCTACCGTCGATCAGCCCTCTAGTGTCCATGACCAGCGGCCGTCCATCGACTGACGCCGATCATTGTCGGCGTGCGGCGGGCCGGCACAGCTCCGTCCGCGGCTGCGACCGACGGCCGCACGGGCTCGGGACAGGAGGCGTGATGAGGTCGGGCGACAGCGGGTCCGCGGCACCGGTTCCCGTCTCGGACGGGTCGACGTACCGGTACACCGCCACCCGCCCGGCGGCCACCGGGCCGCACCCCGCGGCCGACGGCAGCCGCGACCGGGTGTCCACGGCCGCCCTCGCCGCCGTGGAACTGCTCGACCGCCTGGGCCGCCAGACACCGGTGCGGGTCCGGGCCGGCGCGGAGATGCTGGACCTGCCGGTCTGGCCGACGGACCTGCACCGGATGCCCGGCGACCGGGCGCGCGCCACGGTCCGCGCGTGCGCCGCCGCGCTCGACCACGAGGGTGTCGACCACGTCCTCGTCCTCCTCGACGAAGGCGCGCCGGCGCCGTCCGCCGGCCTGCCACCCGTGCTGCTCACCGCCGACGTCACCGACACGGCGGTCGCGGTCGTGCTCCGCTGCGCCGCCGACGATCCGTGGTCGGCCGATGCCGCCGCCGTGGCGGAGATGTACGCCGAACTGCTCGCCGCCCTGCTCGCCGACCCGGCGTCGCCCACGTCGACGGCGCCGGCCCTCGGGCCCGCCTCCCGGGCGCTCGTGGAGCGGGCCGGCCGCCGGCACGACGACGGGCCCTTCGTGGCGGTGCCGCGCATGATCGAACACCGCGTCGACCTGCATCCGCAGCGCCGGGCGGTGTCGTTCCGGGGGCGCTCGCTGACCTACCGCGAACTGGACGACCTGGCCAACGGCGTCGCCGCCGTCCTCGCAACCCGGGGGATCGGGCGGGGCGACGTGGTGCCCGTGCTCCTCGCCGACGGCCTCGAACTCCCCGTCGTCGACCTGGCCCTGATGAAGCTCGGCGCGGCCTTCGTGCCCGTCGACCCCGGCTGGCCGGCGGACCGGCTGCGCGCGTCCCTGGCGGTGATCCGGCCCCGGCTCGTGGTGGTCCGGGGCGGCGACCCGCGTCCCGACACCGGGGACGTTCCCTGCCTGCCGGTGGGCCTCGACGACATCACCCCGACCCGCCGCCGGCCCGGGATGCCCGTCGGCCCGGGCGACCTGATCTACGGCATCTTCACCTCCGGCACCACCGGCGCCCCGAAGTGCGCGGTCAACCGGCACGACGGCATCGCCAACCGGTTCCGCTTCATGACCCGCTACTTCGCGGCCACCGGCGCGGAGGTGGTGCTGCAGAACAGCCGGCACACCTTCGACTCGTCGGTGTGGCAGATGTTCTGGCCGCTGACCACCGGCGGCCGGGTGGTGGTGCCCGTCGAGGGTGGCTTCCTCGACGTCGAACGGACCGTCCGCACCATCGCCGACGAGGCCGTCACGATGACCGACTTCGTGCCGAGCGTGCTCGGCGCGCTGGTGTCGGTCCTGGACCGGGACCCGGCGGCCCGCCGCGCCGTCGCCACGCTGCGGCACGTGATCGTCGGCGGCGAGGAGATCGACCCGTGGGCGGTGCACCGCCTGGCCGACCTGGTGCCGGGAGTGTCGGCCACCAACGGGTACGGCCCGACCGAGGCCTCCATCGGCATGGTCTTCCACACCGTCACCCGCTCCGACGGCGACGTCATCCCCATCGGCCGGCCCATCGACAACTGCTACGCGGCGGTGGTGGACGCCGACCTGCGCCCCCTGCCGCCCGGCGCGACCGGCGAGATCGTCATCGGCGGGGTCTGCCTCGGCGAGGGATACCTCGGCGACCCGGCCCGCACCGCCGAGGTGTTCGTCCCCAACCCGCTGCCCGGCATCCCCGGCACCCGGCTCTACCGCACCGGGGACCTGGGCCGTCTCGCCGCCGACGGCCGACTGCACTTCGTCGGCCGGCGCGACTTCCAGCTCAAGGTGAACGGCGTCCGGATCGAGGCCGGCGAGATCGAGACCGCCGCCACCCGGCTGACCGGGGTACGGCAGGCGAAGGTCCTCCTCGCCCGGGAGGGCCGGGGGAAGTCGCTGGCCCTCTTCGTCGCCGCCGACCCGGAGGTGACCGAGCCGGCGCTGCGGGCGCACCTGCGCCGGCTGCTGCCCCGGCCCCACGTGCCCCGGCACGTCGTGGTGCGGGACGCGCTGCCGCTGAGCGGCAACGGCAAGGTCGACCGGCGGGCCCTGGAGACCTGGCTCGACCGTACGCTCGCCGAGCGGGCGCGGGCGGCCGCCGCGCGCGCCGAGGCGCGTACGCTGCCGGACCGGGTGCTGGCCGTGTTCCGGACCGTTCTCGGCCGGCCGGACCTCGACCCGGACACCGACTTCCTCGACGCCGGCGGCGACTCGCTCCAGGCGCTCGACGTGGTGACCGCGCTCGGCGCCGACCACCACGTCCGGGTCGGCGTCCAGGACCTCTTCGCCCACCCCACCGCCGCCCGGCTCGCCCGGGTGGTCGCGGCGCGCCTGCGCGCGGCCGACCCCGCCGAGACCGAGGCCGAGCTGGTGGAACGCGACGCGGCCGTCCCGGCCGACCTGCCGGTGCGCCCCGTCGCCCGGCGCCGGTCGCCGCGCACCGTCCTGGTCACGGGCGCCACCGGGTTCGTCGGCGCGCGGCTGGTCCACGAACTGCTCGCCACCACCGACGTCCGGGTGCTGTGCCTCGCACGGGCCGCCGACGACGCCGAGGCCACCGCCCGCGTCGTGCGGGCGTTGGCCGAGCGGGGCCTGTGGCGGCCCGGCCACGGCCTGCGCCTGCACGGGTACGCCGCGGACCTGGCCCGCCCCGTCCTCGGCCTGGACCCAGAGACCTGGGCCCGGCTGGCCCACGACTGCGACCTCGTGCTGCACGCCGGGGCGCTGGTCAACTTCCTGTTCGACTACCGGGCCCACCGCCAGGCGAACGTCCTCGGCACCGCCGAGCTGCTCCGGCTGGCGCTGACCGGCCGGCCGAAGCCGCTGCACCACGTCTCCACCCTCGGCGTCCTCGACACCGAGGCCGCCCGCCGCCCCGACCCGCTGCCGGAAGGGTGCGACCCGGCCCTCGTGGTCCCGCCCACCAGTGGCTACAGCCGGTCGAAGTGGGTGGCGGAGCGGTATCTCGCCGAGGCCCGGCGGCGCGGCGCGACCGTCACCGTGCTGCGTCTCGGGGAGGTGATGCCCGCCGCCGACGACGGGCAGCCCAACCCCCGGGCGCTGACCCACCTGCTGCTGGCCGCCTGCCACCGGCTGCGGATGCGCCCCGACGCGCCGGTCCGCTCCGACTGGACGCCGGTGGACTGGGCCGCCCGGCGGATCGTCGCCACCGTCGTCGACCCGCGGCTGTGGGGCGGCACGATGCACGTCCTGCACCCGGTGAGCGTCGACTTCACCGACCTGCCGCTGGCCGGCGCGGACGCCCTGCCCCGGGTGAGCTGCGTGCGCTTCGTGGCGGCGCTGCGCGAGGCGGCGACCGACGGCGACCGGGCCGCCGCCGTGCTGCTCGCGCTGTTCCCGGCCGGGGCCGGCGCCGACGAGGAGCGGCTGCGGGCGGTCTTCGCGACGCTGCTCACCGACAACCCCCGGCTGTTCCGCCGCGACGGCTGCGCCGAGCTGGAACGGCGCCGGGGCTTCACCGACCACCGGCTCGGGCCGTCCGTCGGCGCCTACCGGGCGTGGCTGGGCGAGCACGAGCGACGGTCGACCGACCGGCTGCTGCTGCCGGCCGGACCAGGGTGACCAGCCGCGCGCGGCGCGGCGATCGGCACGGACGAGGGAGTGGGATGCGATACCGCAGGATGGGTCGGCTCGGCTGGCAGGTCAGCGAGGTCGGGTACGGGATGTGGGGCATCGGCGGGGGACCGGGCGGCTTCACCGGCTGGGACTACGACACCGCGCCGGCCTGCCTGGACGAGGCGGTGGAACGGGGCTGCAACTTCTTCGACACCGCCTGGGTCTACGGGCGGGGCGTCAGCGAACGGCTGCTCGGCGCCCTCGTGCGCCGGCACCCGGACCGCCGGCTCTACCTGGCCACCAAGATCCCGCCGAAGAACCGGGAGTGGCCGCCCGGCCCGCAGGACACCCTGGACGACGTCTTCCCGGCCGACCACATCCGCGAGTACACCCGGCACAGCCTGGAGAACCTCGGGGTGGACCGGATCGACCTGCTCCAGTTCCACGTCTGGGAGGACCGCTGGGCGGCCGACGGCCGCTGGCAGGAGACCGTCGCGGACCTCAAGCGCGAGGGCCTGGTCGACGGCGTCGGGATCAGCGTCAACCGGTGGGAACCGACGAACTGCCACGCCGCCCTCGACACCGGGCTGATCGACGTCGTCCAGGTCATCTACAACATCTTCGACCAGGCGCCCGAGGACGAGCTGTTCCCCCGCGCGCAGCGCGACGACATCGGGATCATCGCCCGGGTGCCGTTCGACGAGGGGACGCTGACCGGCACGCTGACCGCCGACAGCACGTGGCCGGAGGAGGACTGGCGCAGCACGTACTTCGGCCCGGAGAACCTGCTGCCCAGCGTGGAGCGCGCCGAGCGGCTGGCCGCCGACGTGCCGCCGGGGACGACCATGCCGGAGCTGGCGCTGCGGTTCATCCTGCACCACCCGGCGGTGAGCACGGTGATCCCCGGCATGCGCCGGGTCGAGCACGTCCGCGCCAACCTGGCCGTCAGCGACGGCGCGCCGCTGGACGCCGGGCTGCTGGACCGGCTGCGCGACCACCGCTGGGACCGCAAGCCGACCTGGTGGTCCCAGTGAGGCCCGTCCACCACCCCGGCGGCGCGCCGGTCCGGCGGGCCACGCGGTACGGGGGGCCGGCATGCCGGTGATCGCCATGTGGGCGCATCCGCGGGCGCTCTCCACCGCGTTCCTGCGGATGATGATCGCCCGCGGCGACGTGACGGTCGTGCACGAGCCGCTGGTCACCCTCGTCGACGAGGGGCACGTCGACCTGCCCACCGCCGACGGCGGCACCGTCACCGTGACCGACCCGGCCGACGTCGTCGCGCACCTGACCGGGCTGGGCCGGGACCGGACGGTCTTCGTCAAGGACACCCTCGAGTACCGGTACCGGCACCTGTTCGACGATCCCGGGGCGATCGCCGACGTCACGCACACCTTCATCGTCCGGGAACCGGCCCGCACGATCAGCTCGCACTACGCCATCAAGCCGACGGTGACCTGTCCCGAGATCGGCTTCGAGCACCAGTGGGAGCTGTTCGACCTGGTCCGCCGGACCGCGCGCCGGCCGCCGGTGGTGATCCGGGCCGAGGACCTGCTGCGCCGGCCCGCGGACACGGTGGCGGCCTGGTGCGCCGCCGTGGGGCTGCCGTTCCGGCCGGAGGCGCTGAACTGGGCGCCGGGGGAGCGCGCCGAGTGGCGGCGCACCCGCAAGTGGCACCTCGACGTCGAGCGCACCTCGGGCTTCTCGCCGGTCGCCAAGTCCTTCGCGGTGACCGTCGACAACGACGACACCCTGCGCTCGTACCACGACCACCACCAGCCCTTCTACCAGCGGCTGATCCGGCACGCCATCGCCATCGGGGAGGATTCATGACCACCACCGCCGCGCCGCCCGTGACCGCGTCGTCGACCCTGTCGCCCGGCGAGGTGTTCGCCCGCGCGTACGCCGCCGACCCGGTTGGTGCCGAGGTGCGTTTCGACTACACCATCACGGACGCCTTCCAGCCGACCAAGGAACGCCCCCGGGTGACCGTCCGCAACCTGTTCCGCAAGCGGTCGGTGGGGATGGACCCGGTCCGGTTCTGGTGCGAGGGCCGGCCCGACGTCGGGGAGGCCGCCGCGGTGCACGAGTCCGGCCTGCGCCGCGAGGCGGCCTTCCGGTTCGGCACCGCCTCGGCCGCCGTGCACCCGATCCGCGCCTGGGTACGCGTCCCCGAGGAACTCGCCGACGACCCGGAGGGGCTGGCCGTCTTCGTCGACTACCGGCTGCTGGTCCGCCTCGCCACGGCGGAGAACCAGGCGCTGACCATCGGCGAGCACGGACTGCTGCGGCACCCCGAGATCGGGCGGCTGCCGTACCGGCACGACTGGCTGACGGGCCTGCTCGCCGCCTGCGACGAGATCGAGCAGACCGGCGCCACCCCGCACGCGATGATCGTCAACCCGAGGGACTACTACACCCACCTGCTCGGGCGCGACGCGCTGCTGGCGGACCTGCACCGCAACGGCGTCCTGATCAGCCGTACCCGGATGGTGGCGCCGGGCGAGGCGGTGGTGGGCGACTTCGCGATGGCGGCGCGCCTGCTCGACGCCGGGCGCTCCGCGATCCGCGTGGCGACCCCGCCGCCGGGCACCTTCGCCACCGACGGCCCGGCCGTCTGCGCCGAGATCCACGAGGGCCTGGCCGTGCACCTGCCGACCCACTTCTTCCACGTCGTACCGGCCTAGGAGCGTCACCGCATGACCACGACCGGCGGGAAACTTGCGTTCTACCGGCCCATCGTGCCGCTGTTCGGCGCCATCTTCCTCTGCCTGCTCGGCGTCGGCGCGTCGCTGGCCGTGCTGCCCTTCTACGTCCTCGACGAACTCGACGGCAACCGGGTCGAGGTGGGCGTGGTGATCGCCGCGATCGCGGTCTCCGCCGTGATCGCCCGGCCCATCGCCGGCCGGCTCGGCGACCGGCACGGGTACCGGACGGTGATGCTGGCCGGGGCGGCCGTGTGCGCGGCGGCCGCCGCGGCCTACCTGGTGGCCGGCAACGTCGGCGTGCTGGTCGGCGTCCGGGTCCTGCACGGCGTGGGGGAGGCGGCCGTCTACACCGCCGGCGCCGCCTGGCTGGTGGCGCTCGCGCCGGCCGACCGGCGGGGCCGCGTCGTCGGCCTGTACGGCATCCACATGTGGCTGGGCATCACGCTCGGCGCGCTGCTCGGCGCGGTGCTGCTGCGCACCTCGGGCGGCTATCCCGCCGTGTGGCTGTTCGCGATCCTGGCGGCGCTGGCCGGGGCCGCGCTCGTGGCCGTCCGCCCCCGGCCCCGGCAGCCGGAACCGAAGGGCCCGGCCGGCATCCTGCCGCGCAGCGCGGTCGCCCCGGGCGTCGCGCTCTCCCTGGCCGGGTTCGGGTACGCCGCACTGGCCGCGTTCGTCGCCCTGCACCTGGCCGACCGGGGCATCGAGAACGGGATCGCCGCGTTCAACGCGTTCGGCTTCACCTATGTCGGGGTCCGGCTGTTCGTGGGCGGGCTGCCCGACCGGCTCGGGGCCGGCCGGGTGGCGGTCGCGTCGGCGCTGGTGGAGGCGGTGGGGCTGCTCCTGGTCGCGGTCGCGCCGAATCTCGTGGTCGCGGTCGTCGGTGGGCTGGTGATCGGCGCCGGGCTCTCGCTGCTCTTCCCGGCGCTCGCCCTGCTCGTGATCAACCGGACCGACCCGGCGCACCAGGGGGCGGCGCTCGGCGCGTTCACGTCGTTCTGGGACCTGGGCCTGGTGGCCGGGGCGCCGCTGGCCGGCCTGGTCGCCAGCGCGGCCGGCTATCCGGCGGTCTTCCAGGTGATGCTGCTGGCGGCGCTGGTGTCGGCGGGCATCTCGGCGTGGACGATGCTGCCCCGTCGCTCGCTGGTCGGCCAACGCCCCCACTGACCCACCCACCCCGGCTCTCCGGGTCAGGGGAAGCGGGCGGGTGAGAGCGGGGCCGGGTCGACGGGTGGTGGGGCGCCGGCCGCCAGCGCCGCGAGCAGTGCGCCCGCCGCGGGCGCCGTCTGGACGCCGTAGCCGCTCAGCCCCGCCAGCCAGAGGAAGTCCGGCGCCTCGGGTGCCGGGCCGATGACCGGCACGTCGTCCGGGGCGGCGGTCCGCAGACCGGCCCAGGCCCGGTGGACCCGGCGGAAGCTCAGCGTGGTGGCCTCCTGCACCCGCTCGGCGCCGATCGCCACGTCGAGGTCGTCGGGGCGGGCGTCCCCGGGCGTCACCGGGGTGGCGTCGGACGGGGAGACGAGCAGGCGCCCCGACTCCGGCTTGAAGTAGAAGGTGCCGGTCACGTCGTTGACCATCGGCCAGTCCGTCGCCGGGACGCCGGCCGGCGCGTCCACGAGGAAGGCGGTGCGCCGCAGCGGGGTCAGCCCCACCGGTCGTACGCCGGCCGCCGCGGCGACCTCGTCGGCCCAGGCGCCCGCCGCGTTGACGACGACCCGCGCGGTGAACTCGCCGGCGTCGGTGGTGACCCGCCACGCCCCGTCCGCCCGCCGCAGCCGGCGGACCCGGGCGCCGCACACCACCCGGCCGCCGGCCGCGCGGATGCCCCGCAGGTATCCCTGGTGCAGCGCGGCGACGTCGAGGTCCCGGGCGGCCGGCTTCACCATCGCCCGCCGGCACCACCCCGGCCGCACCACCGGGCAGTACGCGGCCACCTCGGCCGGGTCGATCTCGCGGGCCGGCGGGTCCACGTCGGCCCCGTCGCGCAGCGCCGCGTCGAACTCGTCCTCGGCGCCGGGCGGGCAGAGGCTGAGCACGCCGCGCGGGGTGAGCAGCGGATGGTCGGCGAACCCCGGCGGCGGGGCGGTGAGGAAGCCCCGGCTGGCCCGGGTCAGGCCGCGCACCACCGGCCCGCCGTAGTACTCGGAGAACAGGGCGGCCGAGCGGCCGGTGGAGTGCTGGCCGGGGACGTGTTCCATCTCGGCCAGCAGCACGCTGCCGTACGCGGCGAGGTGGTGTCCGGCGCTGGCGCCCGCGATGCCCGCGCCGATGACCATATAGTCGATCGTCACTGGATTCGACGGTAGTCGCAGACGTCCTCAGCGACAAGCATCGATGTTGCGCGCGGCTGTCGCCGCGCCGCCGGCGAGGCGTGCCCGGTGCCGGCGGGCGCCGGGGTGCCCGGCGCCCGCCCGGCGTCGGTGCCGGTGGCCTCGTCTTTCCCGGGTCAGGCGCCGCAGTAGAGCAGGCGGTTCGGCGTGCCGGCGACCACGCCGCCGACGACCCCGGTGGTCGCCCTGCCGGTCAGGTAGGCCGCCACCTGGGCGGGAGTCCAGGTGGGATTGGCCGAGAGGGCGAGGGCGGCGCACCCGGCGACGTGTGCGGCGGCCATCGACCCGCCGCTGAGGGTGGCCACCGCCGTGTCGGTGCTGTGCCAGGTGGAGGTGATGTTGGCGCCGGGGGCGTACAGGTCGAGGCAACTGCCGTAGTTGCCGCTCGGCATCCGGCCGTCGGTGATGGTGGTGCCGGCCACGGTGAGCGCCGCTGGCACCCGGGCGGGAGAGTAGTTGCAGGCGTTGGCGTTCGAGCTGCCGGCCGTGACGACGTAGGTGACGCCGGACGAGATCGACCGGTTCACGGCCGAGTCGAGGGCCGTACTGGCCCCGCCGCCGAGCGCCAGCAGCGCCACCGCCGGCCGGACCGCGTTCGCGGTGACCCAGTCCACCCCGGCGATGACCTGGGAGAAGGTGCCGCTGCCGGCGCAGTTCAGCACCCGCACCGGGCGCAGTTGGATCTCCTTCGCCACCCCGTGCCGCGTGCCGCCAACGGTGCCGGCCAGGTGCGTGCCGTGGCCGTTGCAGTCGTCCGCCGGGCCGCCGTCGACGAGGTCCACCCCCACGCCGGCCCGCCCGCCGAAGTCGGTGTGGGTGCGCCGCAGGCCCGTGTCGATGACGTACGCGTGCACGTTGTGCGCGGTGTTCGGGTAGGCGTACCGGCCGTCGAGCGGGAGGCTGCGCTGGTCGATCCGGTCCAGGCCCCAGGACGGCGGGTCGAGCTGGACGCCCGGCCCGACGAGGGTGATCATCCGGTCCCGCTCCACGTACGCCACGGCCGGGTCGGCGGCGAGCCGACGGGCCGCGCGCTCCGGCAGCCGCGCCTCGAAGCCGGTGAGCGCGTGGCCGTAGACGTGGCCGAGGGCGGCGCCGTAGCGGTCGGCCAGCCGGTCCGCGACGTTCCTGACCGCGACCTGCCGGTCGCCGCCGTGCCGGCCGACGCTGTCGTCCCGGAGCACCACGACGTAGCCGTCGGTCACGGCGTTCGCGTCGTCGGCGTGCCGGATCTCGCCGCCGGAGGCCGCGGTGGCGGGGGTGCCCGCGGTGGCGAAGAGCGCGGCGGCGAGGGCGAGTACGCCCACCGGGCGGGCCCGCCACCGCCGGGTACGGGGAAGTGTCATGCCGGTCCTCCTCCTGTCGGCCCCGCGCCGGCTCGTGACCGGACGCGGGGCGGCCTGGCCGTTGAGAGGAGGTTATCGGTTATATAGATCGATCTGAATGGCTGTCGGGATCCGGCTAACGGTCGGCGAACCGGTAGAGCACGAAGTCCTCCTTGGCGCCGCAGACGATCACGCTGGTGTTCCACGAGCACGTCTCGCTGCGTACGCCCACCAACTCGCCCATCTCGGTCACCGCGCCCGAGCCGGCCGCCACCCCGGCGACGCTGCGGTCGTCCTCGACCGAGCTCGGCGGATCGGCGAAGACGAGCAGGTTGCCCCCGTCGAGCCGGACCGCCACCCCCTTCCGGTCCCGCAGCACCGCGCGACCGTCCGGGTCGAACAGGGTGCTGACCGGCTCCGAGGAGGTCCGCCGGACCAGCAGGTGCTCGCCGAGCGGCACCAGCCGGGTCGCCTCCGGCGCCGGCCAGTGGGCCACCTTCTCCTCGGTCGCCGCCACCACCTCGGTGCTCTCGTCCTCGCCGCCCGTGGTCTCCAGCAGGCAGGCCCGGTGCTCGCCGCACGGCACCAGCGCCTCCGGCCGCTTGCGGTCGTCCGGGGCGGTGTACAGCACCTTCGGCTGGGCGTCGGTCGTCGGGTCGTACGCGAGCAGCTGGTAGCCGGCCTCGTCGCGGGCGACGTAGAGGCGGTCCTCGTGCGCCGCCACCAGGTCGTCCTGGTCGGCCACGTTGGCGCGGCTGTGGACGATGCGACCGCTGCCCATGTCGACCACCCGGACGGAACGGTCCGCGCCCACCTGCACGAGCCGGCGGACCTCGCCGCGCCAGGGGTCGCGCGGCGAGCCGTCGACGAAGGCCGGGCCGCCCAGCGCCTTGTCCGTGGTGACCGGGTGGACGCTGGTGCGGGCCCCGCCGTACTCGTCGTGCGGGCTGGGTTGCACCCACGTCTCCCCGCCGTCGCTCAGGCGCAGCCCGACCAGCTGCTTCCCGGTCCGGTCGACCAGCACCGCGACGCCCTCGCCGAAGAAGACCTCGTCGTCGCCCAGGATCGGCCGGCTCCACCGCTGGTCGCCGGAGGCGCCGTCGAGCAGCACCAGGTCCCGGGGGGTGTCGTCGCCGATCGCGTCGGCGAAGGCCACCACCGCGCCGGGCAGCGCGACGATCCGCTCCCACTGCTCGGCGGACGCCTCGGTCGGCTTTCGCCACTTCTCTCCGCCGGTGTCGGCGTCGACCGCCACCACCTCCAGCCGCCCGTCGTCGAGGGGGTACGCGAGGTACGCCCGGTCGCCGAGCACCGCGGTGAACATCGCCGACGGCCGTTCGGCCCCGGCGGCCACCCCCGCCACCCTCTCGACGGGGGACCGGAACTCCAGGGCGGGGTAGCGGTCCCGGGTTAGGTAGAGCACCGCCGCGGTCACCACGCCGGCGAGGGCGACGACGGCCCCGACCGTGATCCACAGCGCCCGGCGGCGGGGGAACGCGGGCGCGGTCGGGCCGGAGCCGGGCGGCGGCGACACCGGCGTGCCGGAGACGGGTACGCCGGGCCACGCCGCCGGCGACGCGCCCGGCCCGGCGGACGGGCTCGCCGCGCACCGCCTCGCGCTGACCGGGTACCTCGTAACCGCCGAGCAGGGCGAGGGAGAGC
>NZ_JBFAVI010000137.1:0-18748 GCF_040679695.1 Micromonospora sp. NPDC052213 | reverse complement strand
CGAGCCAGTGCACGGCGGCGGCGATCTCCTCGGGGCGGCCCACCCGGTTGAACGGCCGGCACCCCGACACGGGGCGCCGGCCGTCGGCGCATGCCGCAACCCGCCGCCGAATCTTGGACAGTTGCCGCTCGGTGCGAACGGCAACTGTCCAAGATCTCGGCGCGGGCGGGCTACCGACCGGGTGGGCGGGAGCGGTGGACGGGGAGCGGGTGGGCGGGTGGGCGGTCAGGGGCGGTATGGGGGCGCCGGCTGATGCGCGTCCCGCGTGGGGTCACCGGCGGCGGGCTGCCAGCCAGCGCGTGGCCAGGGCGGCGGCGCTGCCCCAGATGCCGCGCCGGAACACCAACACGACGAGGACGAAGATGCTGCCGGTGACCAGGCCGATCGCCTCGAACCCGGAGAACGACAGCCAGTCCTCCAGACGCACCAGGATGGCCGCACCGAGCACCCCGCCCCAGAGCGTGCCGATCCCGCCGAGCACCACCACGATGACGGCCTTGCCGGAGGTGGTCCAGTGCAGCACGTCGAGGGAGACGAAGCGGTGGCCCACGGCGAACAGCCCGCCTCCGAGCCCGGCGATGAAACCCGACAGCACGAACGCGGTCAGCTTGTAGCGGTGCACGGGGTAGCCGAGCGCACGGGCGCGGGCGGGGTTGTCGCGGATGCCGACCAGCACCCGGCCGAAGGGCGAGTGCACGATCCGCCAGGCGCCGGCCAGCCCGAGCAGCACGATCGGCAGGATCGCGTAGTAGAAGTAGTAGTCGTCGGTGAGGTCCAACCCGAACAGTTCGCGGGGCACGCCCTGTAGGCCGTTCTCGCCCCGGGTGACCGAGCGCCACTCGTTGGCCACGTAGTAGACCATCTGCGCGAACGCCAGCGTGACCATGGCGAAGTAGATGCCCGTCCGCTTCACGGCCAGGTAGCCGATCGGCACCGCGAGCACGGCCGCGGCGAGCGCCCCGGCCAGCACCGCCACCGGGAACGGCAGGCCGGCGTGGATGGCCACCAACCCGGTGACGTACGCGGAGGCGCCCCAGAAGGCCGCGTGCCCGAAGGACATCAGCCCGGTGAAGCCGAGCAGCAGGTCCACGGCGACGGCGAACAGCGCCCAGCAGAGGATGTCCACCGCCACCGCCGGGTAGAGCCCGTTGGGCAGCCAGAACGCCACCAGCAGCCCGACGGCGAGCAGCGCGTACCGGACCCAGCCGGGTGCCCGGGTCACGGCGACCAGCCCCGACTTCGACGCCCGGCCGCCGGCGTCGGTCGCGGGGTCGACGGTGCTCGTCATGCCGGTGCCTCCTCACGGCCGAACAGCCCGGCCGGACGCCAGAGCAGCACGGCGGCCATCACGATGAAGACGATCGTCTGCGACACGATCGGGAAGTCGGACAGGTACGCCTCGCCCCAGGCCTGGACCAGGCCGATGCCGAAGCCGGCGGCCACGGACCCGAAGATCGAGCCCAGCCCGCCGATCACCACCACCGCGAAGACCACGATGATCAGGTCGGCGCCCATCAGCGGGTTCACGGCCCGCATCGGCGCGGCCAGCACCCCGGCGAGCCCGGCCAGGCCGATGCCGAAGCCGAAGACCGGGGTGACCCAGCGGCCGACGTTGATGCCGAACGCCTGGGTCAGCTCGGCCCGCTCGGTCGACGCCCGGACCACCATGCCGATCCGGGTGCGGGTCAGCACCCACCAGACGCCGACGCAGACGGCGACCGCGAAGCCCAGGATGAAGACCCGGTAGGTGGGGAAGTCGAAGAGCCCGAAGTCGACCGACCCGCTCAGCGCGGACGGGGTCTCGTACGGGCTGGACTGCACGCCGTAGCGGAGCTTCACCAGGTCCTGGACGATGAGAGTGAGGCCGAAGGTAAGCAGGAAGTTGTAGAGCGGGTCGAGCCGGGTGAGCCGGTGGATGAAGGCCCGCTCCAGTGCCATGCCGAGCAGGCCCAACCCCACCGGCATGATCACCAACGCCGCCCAGAACGGCACGCCCGCCTCGCTGAGCAGGACGTACGCGCCGAACGCGCCGAGCATGTAGAACGCCCCGTGGGCGAAGTTGACCACCCGCAGCATCCCGAAGATGACCGCGAGCCCGAGGGCGAGCAGGGCGTAGAACGCCCCGCTCACCAACCCGTTGAACGTGTTCTGCAAGAAGCCGGTCATGCCCTGGTCACATCTTGCAGTCCGCCGACGGGGCGCGGAACGCCTCGGCGGCGGGGATGGTCTTGAGGACCTTGACGTAGTCCCACGGCTCGCTCACCTCGGACTGCGGCTTCACCTGGGCGAGGTAGGCGTCGTGGATGACCCGGTGGTCCTCGGCGCGGATCTTGCCGTTGCGCAGGAAGACGTCCTCGACGGTCTTGCCCTCCAGCTCCTTGACCACGGCGTCGGCGTCATCCGTGCCGGCTGCCTGCGCGGCCTCCAGGTACTGGGTGGCGGCGGAGTAGTTGGCCGCGTGCGCGAAGGACGGCCGGGTGCCCGTCTCCTTCTGGAACCGGTCGGCGAACTCCCGGTTCTTGGCGTCGAAGTTCCAGTACCAGGCGTCGGTGTACGTGGTGCCGGCGAGCGCGGCCGGGGTCAGCGAGTGGATGTCGGTGATGAACATCAGGCCGACGGCGAGCCCGACGCCCTTCTCCCGGAGCTTGAACTCGTTGTACTGCTTGACCACGTTGACCAGCTCGGCGCCGGCCTGCATGGTGCCGAGCACCTGCGGCTTCGGGTTCAGCGTCGGCGCCTTGAGCAGGAACGTCGAGTAGTCGCCGCTGGTGTTCGGGAACGGCGCGCCGTCCTTGCCGACGACGGTCCCGCCGGCCGCCGTGATCGCGCTCGAGAAGCTCTTCTCCATGTCCTGGCCGAAGGCGTAGTTCGGGTAGAGGATGTACCAGTTCTTCCCGACCTGCTCGGTGGTGGTCTTCCCGGTGCCGTTGGCCAGCATGTAGGTGTCGTACGCGTAGTGGAACGTGTACTTGTTGCAGCTCTTGCCGGTCAGGTCGGTGGTGGCCGCCCCGATGTTGAAGTAGAGCTTCTTCTTCTCCTTCGCCACGTCGGCGACCTTGAGCGCGGCCGAGGAGGTCGGCACGTCGAGGATGAGGTCGACGCCCTTGCGGTCGAACATCTCGGCGGCCTTGCTGTTGGCGATGTCGGGCTTGTTCTGGTGGTCGGCGGTCTCCACGGTGATGTCGCTGGTCACCGCCTTGTCGCCGTGCTTGGCCTTGAAGTCGGCGATGGCCATCTCGACGGCCTTGACCGAGTTCTTGCCGGACAGCTCGGAGTACGCACCCGACTGGTCGTTCAGCACGCCCAGCACGATCTTGCCCCCGGTCAGCTTCTGGTCCCCGCCCGACTGGGGACCACCACCGCCGCAGCCGGCGACCAGCACCATCGCGGCCGCCGACGCGGCGGCCACACCCACCGTCCTACGCATGCTCATCCCTCCACCCCGCGCGGGACGCGGGTCGTCGAAATCGAAAAATCAGATGCCGAGGTACGACAGCAGCTCGCGTTCCCGCGACCGCACCTCGGAGTTGTCCATCGCCTCCGCGATGCGTCCCTCGGCCAGCAGGTAGTGCCGGTCGGCGACGCCGGTGGCGAAGTGCAGGTTCTGCTCGACCAGCAGCACGGTCACCCCGTGCCGCTTGGCCTCGCGCAGGAGGTCGCCGACCTGCTGCACGAGCAGCGGCGAGAGCCCCTCGGTCGGTTCGTCGCAGAGCAGCAGCCGGGCGCCCATCCGCAGCACGCGGGCGAGGGCGAGCATCTGCTGTTCGCCGCCGGAGAGCATGGTGGCGGCCGAGTCCCGTCGCTCGTAGAGGGCGGGGAACGCCTCGTACACCCGCTCCAGCGGCCACGGGTCGGGGCCGACCGTCGGCGGCAGGGTGAGGTTCTCCGTCACGCTCAGCGTGGCGTAGCTGCCGCGGTCGTCGGGGACCCAGCCGAGCCCCAGCCGAGCCCGCCGGTACGCGGGCAGCTTCCCGACGTCCCGACCGTCCAGCTCCACGGTGCCGCGCTGGCCGGTGTGCAGGCCCATCACGCAGCGCAGCAGGGTGGACTTGCCGGCCCCGTTACGCCCGACGAGGGTCACCACCTCGCCGGCGGAGACGTCCAGGCTGACCTCCCGCAGCACCTGCGCCTCGCCGTACCAGGCCGACAGGTTCTCAATGCGCAGCATCAGCGGCTCCCAGGTATGCGGTGATCACGCGCTCGTCGGCGCGGACCTGCTCGTACGGACCCTCGACGAGGACCTTGCCGGCCTGCAGGACGGTGACGGTGTCGGCGAGCCGCCCGACCACGCTCATGTTGTGCTCGACCATCACCACGGTCCGGCCCTGCCGGACGCGCGCGATCAGGTCGACGGTGCGGTCGACGTCCTCCAGGCCCATGCCCGCGGTCGGCTCGTCGAGCAGCAGCACCTTCGGGTCCAGCGCGAGGGCGATGGCCAGCTCCAGCGCCCGCTTGCGCCCGTACGCCAGCGCCTCGGCGGGGGCCTCGGCCAGTTCGGCCAGCCCCACCATGTCGAGCAGTTCGATGGCCCGGTCGGTGTAGCGGCGCATCAGCTTCGCCGAGCGCCAGAACCGCCAACCCAGCCCGCTCGGGCTCTGCAACGCCAGCTCGACGTGCTCCCGCGCGGACAGCTGCGGGAAGAGGCTGGTGATCTGGAACGACCGGGCCACGCCGAGTCGAGCGACCTGCTCGGGCGGCAGCCCGGTGACGTCGCGGCCGGCCAGCGCGATCCGGCCGCCGCTGGGCTGCAGGAACCCGGTCAGCAGGTTGAAGAGGGTGGTCTTCCCGGCGCCGTTCGGGCCGACGAGCGCGTGCACGCTGTCGGCCGCGATGTCGAGGTCGACGCCGTCGACCGCCCGGAAGCCCCGGAAGTCGCGGGTCAGTCCGCGAGCCGACAGGAGCGCTTGCCCGGCCATCGCCTACTCCTCCGTAGGTGTCGCGACGGCCGGGTCGGTGACCGCGGTCACATGGCCGTCGCGTGCTGGAAACCTACGGCGGCGCCAGAGGTCGAGCTATGTCGATGGGAGCCATATTCCGGGACGGCTGGCCGTGCGGGACCTCCACCTCCCGCCCGGCAGCCCCGCCGGTTCACATCGACGGGCCTCACTGTCCAGCCCGACGCCTACCACCGGCATGTGGACGGCCCACGGCCACCACCTCCGCACCGTCTTGACCAACGGCCCTAGTGTCATGGGCCCCCTTCCGCGAAAGGTGCCGAGCGAATGCCCTTCGGCTTCACTGTTGCGATCATCTTCGCCGCCGGTCTGACGATCTCCGGCGCGCTCGCGCTCGGCGCGCGCGCCAGCTCGACGAAGCGGACCGCCACCCTGGCGGCGCTCGGCTGCCTCGTCGGCGCGGTGGTGTTCGTCGTCGGCTCCAGCGCCCACTCCGTGCCGATCCGCTCGGTCGGGATCGTCACCAGCTTCGGCAAGCCGACGGGCAAGGTCACCGGCTCCGGCCTGAAGTGGGTCGCCCCGTGGCAGAAGGTCGGCGAGTGGGACGCCGGCCGACAGAAGTACGACCACATCGGCGGCGAGAACTGCGTCCGGGTCCGCACCGGCACGCTCGCCGACGCCTGCGTCGAGGTGCTCGTCGAATGGCAGGTCAGGCCGGAGAACGCGCCGAAGCAGTTCATGGACTACAAGGGCGACTTCGACAGCTTCCGGGGTCAGCGGGTGGGCGTCCAGCTCGACAGCGCCGTCAACGACGCCTTCGCCACGTACAACCCGCTGGAGAAGATCGACGCGAACACCGGCAACCTGAACGTGGACCTGAAGCCCTTCGCCGAGAGCATCAAGGCCAGCGCGGAGACGCGGCTCTCCAGCGACGTCGACATCCTGTCGGTCACGATCACCCGGGTCAACCACGACGACAAGACCGAGGGCAACATCAAGGCATTTCAGGACAAGCTCGCCCAGACCCGGAACCTGGAGCAGGACCGGAAGAACGCCGCCATCCAGAAGCAGATCACCGAGACGAACGCGAAGGTCGACAAGGTGTCGCGGTGCCTGGAGATCGCCGAGCGCAACGGCAGCAACCCCGGGCTCTGCATCAACCCCGGGATCATCACCGGCGCCAAGTGACGGCCCGCCGGCGCTGACCCTCGCCCTGGGCGCGCGCCCCGGCTCAGCCGGTGAGCGCGTCCAGGGCGAGGTCGACGTCGTCCACCGTGGAGTAGACGTGGAAGGACGCCCGGACCCGTCCGGCGCGGACCGCCGCCCGGACCCCGGCCCGCTCCAGCCGCTCCGCCGCGCCGGGCACCTCCACGGTGACGATCGCGCTGTCGCCCGTCGGCCGGCCCAGCCCGGCGAGGAACCGGTTGGCCAACGCGACGTCGTGCGCGTGCACGGCGGGCACACCGATCTCGGCGACGAGTTCCAGTGCGGGGGCCGTGCCGACCCAACTGAACCAGGCCGGCGAGATGTCGAATCGGCGGGCGTCGTCGGCCAGGCGCAGCGGCGGGCCGTAGTAGGAGGCGTGCGGGTCGCTGCCCGCGTACCAGCCGGCGGCGTCGGGGCGCAGCCGCTCGCGCAGCTCAGGGGCGAGGTAGGCGAAGGCGGAGCCGCGCGGCGCCATCAGCCACTTGTACGCGCCGACCGCGACCACGTCGGCTCGGCTCGCGTCGAACGGCAGCCAGCCGCACGCCTGGGTGGCGTCCACCGCGACGAGCGCGCCGTGCGCCCGGGCCGCCGCGACGATCTCGTCGTACGCGGCGATCGTGCCGTCGGCGGACTGCACCAGGCTGAACGCGACCAGGTCGGTGCGGGCGTCGATGGCGTCGACCAGCCCGGCCGGCGGCACGGTGCGCACCTGGACACCCCGCTCGGCCTGCACCAGCCACGGGAAGAGGTTGGAGGTGAACTCGACCTCCGGCACCACCACGGTCGCGCCGGCGGGCAGCGCGGCGGCGACCGGGGCCAGCAACTGGGAGACGGTGCTGCCGACCGTGACGTCGGCGGCCGGCACCCCGACCAGGCCGGCGAAGGCGGCCCGGGACCGTTCGGTCGCCTCGCCCCAGCCCTCCCAGGAGGTACGCCCGACCCGCCAGTCGGCCAGCGCCTCCTGCACCGCGTCCCACACCGGGTCGGGTGGCAGCCCGTAGCTGGCGGTGTTCAGCCAACCCGGCTGCGGCTGCCACAGCTTCTGCGCCTGTGCGATCTCCACGCCGCCGACGCTAGCCATCACCGCCGACGCCCGGCACGGCCAATCCCGGGACGGTGGCCCGGGCGGCCGTCCGTCCGTACCCCCGACTCCGCCCGCAAGCTCCCTGTCCTGCGTCTCTTTCTGAGGTGATCGGTTCGGCCCTCAGGCTCCGGCGCGAAGCGCACGCAGTGTCCGGCGGACCTCGTCGGTCCAGCTCGGCGAAGACCTCCGGGTGGCGGCCGAGGTAGCGTGCCCGCCATCGCTCGGGCCAATCCCGCACCGGCACCTGCCCGCACTCGTCCAGCATGGTCAGGAAGCCGGCACCAGGCTGCGAACGCGAAGCGGGCTGATGCTGGGCACGCCATCATGCTGGCGCCCCGGAAGAGCACGCCGTCCACTAACCTGAGGCCCCTTGGGAGGTCACGATCAGGAACAGTGAGGGCAGCCGTGCGGGCATGGATCGACAGCGTCGCCACCACAGTGGTCCACCCATCCGAGCTCGATGCGGTCCTCGGCCCCGAACCACGCAGCGGCGTCACTCTCGTCAGTGACGACGGCCGGCAGATCCTGCACGTCACCTTCGACGGTGATCGGTCCGGCCTGTGCTGGGAGGCCGGAACCGAACTCCTGCTCTCGTGGGGGCCGGTACCGCCTGGCGCCCCGGCCGGCCAGGTCGTCGACGACGCCGAATACGCGTACGACAACCCCTGGTTCGCCCTCCCCGACGGCGGCGAGCCGTTCGAGATCACGGCCGCCCGGGCCCGCCAGGCGGCACATGAGTTCCTGCGCACCGGAGCACGCCCCGCCAACGTCCAGTGGGTCGTCAAACCCTAGAACCCGCGGGCTGGACGGGCCCGTTCGTGACCCGCGCGCCCCCGTCGCCGGGCGGCCGGCCCGGGTCAGCTCACGTTGGCGGGGCCGAGGACGCTCTTCAGGTCGCCCATCAGCGCGGTGGTGGCCGCCACCCGGAACGGGCCGAGCCGCAGCGTGGTGACCTTGCTGCCGTTGAGCAGCTTCACGTGCACCTCGGTGTCGCCCGGGTGCAGCACCAGGGTCTCCTTGAGCCGCTCCACCAGCGGGGGCGTGCACCGGGTCACCGGGATGGTGAGGGTGATCGGCTTGCTCGCCGGGTTGCTGCTGATGTCGGGCATGGACATGTCCATCGCCATGATGCGCGGGGTGTCGTCGCGCCGGTCCACCCGCCCCTTGACCACCACGATGGCGTCCTCGGCGATGTACTGCCCGATCACCTCGTAGGTGTTGGGGAAGAACAGCGCCTCCACGCCGCCGGCCAGGTCCTCCAGGGTGGCCGAGGCCCAGGCCCGTCCCTGCTTGGTGACCCGGCGCTGCACGCCGGAGAGGATGCCGGCGAGGGTCACCACCGCCCCGTCCGGGACGGTGCCCTCCTCCGACAGGGCGGCGATCGTGCAGTCGGCCGCCGCGCCGAGGACGTGCTCCAGGCCGAAGAGCGGGTGGTCGGAGACGTAGAGGCCGAGCATCTCGCGTTCGAAGGCGAGCTTGTCGCGCTTGTCCCACTCCCCCTCGCCGATCACCGGCATCACGGTGGTGCTGCTGGTGTCCGCGTCGCCGAATCCGGCGCCGAAGAGGTCGTACTGGCCGACGGCTTCCTTCCGCTTGACGTCGGCGTACGCGTCGATGGCCTCCGCGTGCACCGCGAGCAGCGCCTTGCGGGAGTGCTTGAGCGAGTCGAACGCCCCGGCCTTGATCAGCGATTCGATGGTCTTCTTGTTGCAGACCACCGCGTCGACCTTCGACAGGAAGTCGTAGAAGTCGGTGTAGTCGCCCTTCTCCTCCCGGCAGCGCATGATCGCGGCGACCACGTTCGCCCCGACGTTGCGTACCGCGCCGAGACCGAACCGGATCTCCTTGCCGACCGGGGTGAACGGCCCGGCGGAGGTGTTCACGTCCGGGGGCAGCACCTGGATGCGCATCCGGCGGCACTCCGAGAGGTAGAGCGCCATCTTGTCCTTGTCGTCGCCGACGGAGGTGAGCAGCGCCGCCATGTACTCGGCCGGGTAGTGCGCCTTCAGGTACGCGGTCCAGTACGACACCAGGCCGTACGCCGCCGAGTGCGCCTTGTTGAAGGCGTAGCCGGCGAACGGGACCAGCACGTCCCAGACCTTCTGGATCGCCTCGTCCGAGTAGCCCCGTTCCCGGCAGCCGTCCCGGAACGGGATGAACTCCTTGTCGAGGATCTCCTTCTTCTTCTTGCCCATCGCCCGCCGCAGCAGGTCGGCCTGGCCGAGGGTGTAGCCGGCGAGGATCTGCGCGGCGCGTTGCACCTGCTCCTGGTACACGATCAGGCCGTAGGTGGGCGCGAGGATCTCCCGCAGCGGCTCCTCCAGCTCCGGGTGGATCGGGGTAATCTCCTGGAGGCCGTTCTTGCGCAGCGCGTAGTTGGTGTGCGAGTCCACGCCCATCGGGCCTGGTCGGTACAGGGCGAGGACGGCGGAGATGTCCTCGAAGTTGTCCGGCTTCATCATCCGCAGCAGGGAGCGCATCGGCCCGCCGTCGAGCTGGAACACGCCCAGGGTGTCGCCTCGGGCCAGCAGTTCGTACGCGGCCTTGTCGTCCAGCGGCAGCCCGAGCAGGTCCAGCTCCTTGCCGTGGTTGAGCTGGATGTTCTTCACCGCGTCGTCGATGATGGTCAGGTTGCGCAGGCCGAGGAAGTCCATCTTCAACAGCCCGAGCGACTCGCACGTCGGGTAGTCGAACTGGGTGATGATGACCCCGTCGGAGTCCCGGCGCATCAGCGGGATGTGGTCGATGATCGGCTCGGCGGACATGATGACGCCGGCGGCGTGCACGCCGGTCTGCCGGATCAGCCCCTCGATGCCCCGGGCGGTGTCGATGACCTTCTTGACGTCCGGCTCGGCCTCGTACATGCCCCGGATCTCGCCGGCCTCGGCGTACCGGGGGTGCTTGGGGTCGAAGATGCCCTCCAGGGGGATGTCCTTGCCCATCACCGCCGGGGGCATCGCCTTGGTGATCCGGTCGCCGACCGCGTACGGGTAGCCGAGCACCCGGGCCGAGTCCTTGATCGCGGCCTTCGCCTTGATGGTGCCGAAGGTGGCGATCTGGGCGACCTTGTCCTCGCCCCACTTGTCGGTGACGTACTTGATGACCTCGCCGCGACGGCGCTCGTCGAAGTCGATGTCGACATCCGGCATCGAGACGCGCTCGGGGTTGAGGAACCGCTCGAAGATCAGGCCGTGCGGGATCGGGTCGAGGTCGGTGATGCCCAGCGCGTACGCGACGAGGGAGCCGGCGGCCGAACCGCGGCCGGGGCCCACGGCGATGCCCTGGCTCTTGGCCCACTGGATGAAGTCGGCGACCACGAGGAAGTACGACGGGAAGCCCATCTGGATGATGACGCCCAGCTCGTACTCGGCCTGCGCGACGTGGCCCTCGGGGATGCCGCCGGGGTAGCGCCGGGCCAGCCCGGCGAAGGTCTCCTTGCGGAACCAGGACTCCTCGGTCTCCCCCTCCGGGACCGGGAACCGCGGCATCAGGTTGTGGAACTCGAACATCCCGGTGGGGTCGACCTTCTCGGCCACCAGCAGGGTGTTGCGGCAGCCCTCCAGCCAGAGGTCGGAGCTGTCGACGGCGCGCATCTCGTCGGCGGACTTGATGTAGTAGCCGCTGCCGTCGAACCGGAACCGGTTCGGATCGGCGACGTTCGCCGCCGTCTGCACGCAGAGCAGCACGTCGTGCGCCTCGGCCTGCGCCTCGTGGGTGTAGTGCGAGTCGTTGGTCACCACCGGCGGGATGTCCAGCTTGCGGGAGATGTCGTGCAGCTCCTGGCGGACCCGGCGTTCGATGCTGATGCCGTGGTCCATGACCTCCAGGAAGTAGTTCTCCTTGCCGAAGATCTCCTGGTACCTCGCGGCGGCCTTGAGCGCCTCGTCGTACTGGCCCAGGCGCAGCCGGGTCTGCACCTCCCCGGAGGGGCAGCCGGTGGTCGCCATCAACCCGTCGGCGTTCTCGGCGAGCAGTTCCGCGTCCATCCGCGGCCACTTGACGAAGAACCCCTCCGTGTACGACCGGCTGGTCAGCTTGAAGAGGTTGTGCAAGCCGGTCTTGTTCCGCGCCCAGATGGTCATGTGGGTGTAGCCGCCGCTACCGGAGACGTCGTCGCTCTTCTGCTCCGGCCTGCCCCAGCGCACCCGCTGCTTGTGGAAGCGTGATTCCGGCGCCACGTACGCCTCGATGCCGAGGATCGGCTTGACCCCGGCGGCCATCGCCTGCTTGTAGAAGTCGTTCGCGCCGTGCATGTTGCCGTGGTCGGTCATCGCCACCGCCGGCATGCCCTGCCGCTTGACCTCGGCGAAGAGGTCCTTCAGGCGGGCCGCCCCGTCGAGCATCGAGTACTCCGTGTGCACGTGCAGATGCGCGAACGAATCGCCCATGCGTGGCGCCCCCCGGGTCGGATCATGGGATGGTCGAGGTCGGTCGGCCTACCCTATCGCCGCCGGAAGAGGCCGCTCCAGACGCCGCGCGGGCCGAGCGGGCAGGGTGTTCCGGATCTCCCCTGCCACCGCCCGCGGAACCGCCTCGGCCCGGCGGCGGCGGTGTCCGCACCGCACGGCGACCGAGCCGGAAAGCCGGCGGAACGGGGCGGGCCCAAGCGGCCGACTCACCGCCACCCGGGCCAGCAGCGCCGTCCCTTTGCCGAAACACACTGATGTGGACCCGCACGATGATGTAGTGCTGGACGATAGTGTGTGGCACACAGTATGGTGTGACACATGGTGAGCGACGAGATCCTGCGGACGCACCTCCAGGAGCTGCGTCGGGGCACCGTGATGGTGGCGAGCCTCGTCGCCCTGCGGCGCCCCGACTACGGCTACGCGCTGCTGCAACGCCTCTCCGACCACGGCTTCCCGGTCGACGCCAACACGCTCTATCCGCTGCTGCGGCGGCTGGAGGAGCAGGGGCTGCTGACCAGCGAGTGGAACACCGAGGAGCGCCGGCCGCGCAAGTTCTACCGCACCAGCGAGGAGGGCGAGTCGCTGCTGGGCCGGCTCCTCGCCGACCTCGCCGCAGTGCAGACCTCCCTGACCGGGCTGATCGAAGGAGCCGACCGATGACTTCCCTGACCGACCGCTACCTCGCCGCGACCCTGCGCTCGGTGCCGGTCGCGCGGCGCGAGGAGATCGCCAGCGAGCTGCGCGCCTCGATCGAGGACATGGTCGAGGGCCGCACGACCGGCGGGCAGGACGGCACCGCCGCCGAGCGGGAGGTGCTCACCGAGTTGGGCGACCCGGCGCGGCTCGCCGCCCGCTACTCCGACCGCCGGTTGCAGCTCATCGGGCCGACCTACTACCTGGCCTGGGAGCGGCTGCTGAAGCTGCTGCTCAGCTTCGTGCCGGCGACGGCCGGTGTGATCGTCGGCCTGCTGGCGGCAACCGACGGCGAGAACGCCGGCGGGGCCGTCGGCGAGGGCATCACCACCGCCCTCACGGTGGCCCTCCAGATCGCCTTCTGGGTCACCCTGGTCTTCGCGGTGCTGGAGCGCGCCAGGACCCCCCTGCACCTGCCCGACTGGAGCGTCGACCAGCTCCCGGAGGGCCCGGGCGACCGACAGATCACCCTGACCGACACCGCCGCCTCGATCGGCTTCCTGGCGATCTTCATCGCCTACCTGCCGATGCAGCACTTCCGGTCGTTCGTCCCCGCCGACGGTGACGGCAACCTGCCGATCCTCGACCCGGCGCTGTGGAGCTTCTGGCTGCCGTTCCTGATCGCCGTGCTGGTCGCCACCGTGGGCCTGGAGATCGCCAAGTACCGGGCCGGACGCTGGACCTGGCCGCTGGTCGCGGCGAACGCGGTGCTCGACCTGGCCTTCGCGGTGCCGGTGGTCTGGCTGATGTCGGCCGACCGGCTGCTCAACCCCGACCTCGTGGCCCGCTTCGAGTGGCTCGGCGAGGGCGAGAACCTGAACACCGTCGCCACCGTCGTGGTCGCCGGCACGGCGCTGATCGTGCTCTGGGACGTCGCCGAGAGCGTGGTCAAGGCGCTGCGCGACCGCCGCTGACCCGACCGCGCCACGCGGCCCGGCACGCCCCGGCGTGCCGGGCCGTCAGCCGTGACGAGCGGGCCGGAGGGCGCCGGCGGTGGCCGCGGCGAGGAAGCCGGTCCAGGCCGCGGGGCCGAAGGCCAGCACCGGTCCCCCACGGTCCTTGCTGTCGCGTACGCCCACCACGTCGGCCAGGTTCGTCGCCACCTCGACACAGGTGGACCCGCCGTTGTCGCTGCGGGTGGACTTCCGCCAGATCGCGCCGGTCAGGTCCATGACTCCGCCACCTCCGCGATGAGCTCCCGGGACGCCCGGCGGGGCAACGCCTCGCCCCGCAGGTTCTCCCACCTGCGTTGCAGGCTATCAATGTCGTCGGAGCGGTCGCTCACGTGCGCGCGCAGCGGGGTGTCCACGTGCGCCACCTCGCCGCCCTCGGGGGTGCGGGCCAGGATGAACGCGCCGGCCAGCCCGGCGTGCATGCCGACGTCGGCGGGCACCACGTGCAGGTCGACGTGCGGCGACCCGGTGACCGCGAGCAGGTGGGCGAACTGCTCGGCCATCACCTTCCGGTCGCCGATCTGCCGGCGCAGCACCAACTCGTCCATGACGAAGACGACCTCCGGCGGGGCCTCCCGGGTCAACACCGCTTGGCGGGACAGCCGGGAGGTCACCCGCTGTTCCACCTCGACCTCGCGGAGCATCCCGCCGCCGGTGAGCACCGCGCGCGCGTACGCCTCGGTCTGGAGCAGGCCGGGAATCAGCGACGGCTCGAACCAGCGGATCAGCGTCGCCTCCGCCTCCACCGAGATCCACTCCCGCAGCCAGGGCGGAGCGGCGTCGGCCCGGACGAGGGTGAGCAGCCGCTCGAAGAAGCCCTCGGACTCCAGCGCCGCGTCGACCCGGCCGACGAAGTCCTGCGACGGGGTCCGCTGGCCGATCTCCACCATGCCGACCAGCGAGGACGAGTAGTTGATCCGCTGGGCCAACTCCTCCTGGCTCAGCCCCCGGTCGCGCCGCGCCCGGCGCAACTCGCCGCCGAGGAACTCCAACGTGGACACCTGCCCGACGCCCATCACACCTCCACCACGGCCCAGCCGATCACCGCCAGCACCCGCCACCGGTGCCATGCCCGCCGGCACCACCGGCCGGCGACCCGTCGACGCCTTCCGACCGTAGTCGCCGCAGCAGCAGAGTGTGAACAGGCGCGACGGAGGAGGTCGACACGGACAGGGGCGCGGATCGCGTACCCCGGCTGCGCGGCGACCGCACGTGGCCGCCCGGCAGGGTGCCTGGCCGACGCCGACCGGCGGGATGGAATCCTGACCAGGGTGAACACCGTGACGGACGACGACTGGCGGCGGCCGGGCCCCACCCCGGAACAGCGGCGGTACGACGTCTACGTCGGGCTGGCCACGGTCGTCCTCGCGCTGGTCAGCCTCACCCTCGCCCGCAGCACCGGGGCCTTCCTGCTGGGGCCGCCGCCCTCCGGGCCGGAGCAGCTCTTCTGGACCGTCGCGGTGACGCTGCCGGTGATCTGGCGACGCCGGTTCCCCGCCACCACCCTCCTGGTCGTCTCGGTCGCGTTCGTCGCCGCGCAGGCGCGCTCCGCCCCGGAGTCGCAGCTCTCCTCCTGGGCGCTGTTCGCGGCCCTCTATTCGCTCGGCGCCTGGGGGCCGGACCGCCGGCTGGCCCGCCGGCTGCGGATCGGCGTCATCGCCACCATGTTCGCGTGGCTGGGGATCTACTACGCGGTCACCATCGACAGGATCCCGGCCGACGCGTTCGACCGCGCGGTCGGGCCGGTGCCCCCCGTGCTCGCCGCGATGGTGAACGGGGTGCTGGTCAACGGCCTCTTCTTCGGGTTCGCGTACTTCTTCGGGGAGACCGCGTGGCTGGCCGCCCGCCGGCAGCACGAGGTGCAGGCGCGGGCCGAGGAACTGCGCCGCTCGCAGGCCGAGGTCCGTGAGCACGCGGTGGTGGGCGAGCGGGTCCGCATCGCCCGGGAGCTGCACGACGTGGTCGCCCACCACGTGTCGGTGATGGGCGTGCAGGCGTCCGCCGCCCGCCGGGTGCTCGACAAGGACCCGGCGAAGGCCCGCACGGCGCTGGGCGCGATCGAGGAGACCGCCCGTACGGCGGTGGACGAGCTGCGCCGGATGCTCGGCCTGCTCCGCGCCCGCGACGACCGCCCGGACCGCACGGACGAGCCGGGGCCCGCCGCGATCGACCAGGTCACGGCCGTGGTCGACCGGGCCCGCGAGGCCGGCCTGTGGGCCACCCTGGGGGTGTACGGGGACCGGGTGCCGCTGCCGGAATCGGTCTCCCAGGCCGTGTACCGGGTCGTCCAGGAGGCCGTGACGAACGCGCTCAAGCACGCCGCCGGGGCGACCGCACTCGACGTGCGGATCCGCTACCTGGCGCACGAGGTGGAGGTGGACGTGACCGACGACGGACGGGCCACCCGCGCCGCGAACGCCGACGGGCTGGGCCTCGTCGGGATGCGCGAGCGGGTCGCCACCCACGGCGGGGCGCTGGAGGTCGGCCCGCGGGCCGGCGGTGGCTGGCGGGTACGGGCCCGGTTCCCGCTCCCGGTCGCGGCGGGGCGTCCGGCGTGACCGCCGACCGCGAGGTGCCCGGCGTGGGCGCCGACCGCGAGGCGCCCGACGCCGACCGGCCGGTGCGGGTGCTGCTCGCCGACGACCAGCACCTGGTCCGCACCGGCTTCCGGGTCATCCTCGAGGTGGAGGACGACATCGAGGTGGTCGGGGAGGCCGCCGACGGGGAACGCGCCGTCGGCATGACCCGGGCGTTGTGCCCGGACGTGGTGCTGATGGACGTGGAGATGCCCGGAGTCGACGGGCTGGAGGCCACCCGGCGGATCACGGCCGAGCAGGACGAGCCGGGCGGGCCGGCCGTGCTGATCCTCACCACCTTCGACCGGGACGACTACCTGTTCGCCGCGCTGCGCGCCGGGGCCAGCGGCTTCCTGCTCAAGAACGGCACCCCGGAGGCGCTGGTCGAGGCGATCCGGGTGCTCGCCCGGGGCGACGGCCTGCTCGCCCCGGAACTCACCCGGCGGGTGATCGCCACCTTCGCCCGCCCCGGCGACCCCGCCGGCCGGGGCGGCGCGCGGATGCCTCCCGAGGCGGCGCTGCGCGACCTGACGCCCCGCGAACGGGAGGTCCTGGTCCTGGTCGCCGGGGGTACCAGCAACGCCGAGATCGCCGCGGAGCTGCACCTGGGCGAGGCGACGGTGAAGACGCACGTCAGCCGGGTGCTGGCCAAGCTCGGCCTGCGCGACCGGGTGCAGGCGGTGGTCTTCGCGTACGAACACGGGGTGGTGCGGCCCGGCGGCTGACCCGCCTCCGCCGCGCGGGGGACCTGCCCGCTCAGCCTCCGGGCGGACGGCGGCGGGCAGTTGACGATCTAGCGTGACCGCCGTGACCAGTGTGCTCCGCCTCGACGGCGTCGACCGCAGCTTCGGCGACCGTCGGGTGCTCCAGAACGTCTCCTTCGACGTGGCGGCCGGACGGATGACCGGCTTCGTCGGCGGCAACGGCGCCGGCAAGACCACCTCCATGCGGATCATCCTGGGGGTGCTCGCCCCGGACGCCGGGGAGGTCCGCTGGCAGGGCGCTCCGCTGACCCGGGAGGTCCGCCGCCGCTTCGGCTACATGCCGGAGGAACGCGGCCTCTATCCGAAGATGAGCGTCCGGGAACAGGTGGCCTACCTGGGCCGGCTGCACGGCATGACGGCCGACGCGGCACGGCGCGGCACGGACGCGCTGCTGGAGCGGGTCGGGCTCGCCGAGCGCGGCGACGACCTGCTGGAGACGCTGTCGCTGGGCAACCAGCAGCGCGCGCAGATCGCCGCCGCGCTGGTACACGACCCCGAGGTGCTGGTGCTCGACGAGCCGTTCTCCGGCCTCGACCCGCTGGCCGTGGACACGGTCGTGGCGGTCCTGCGGGAGCGGGCCGCCACGGGCGTGCCCGTGCTCTTCTCCAGCCACCAGCTCGACGTCGTGGAGCGGCTCTGCGACGACCTGGTGATCATCGCGGGCGGCGTGATCCGCGCCGCCGGCAGCCGGGAGCAGCTGCGCGCGACGTACACGGTGCCCCGGTTCGAGCTGGTGGTGGAGACCGACGCCGGCTGGCTGCGGGACCAGCCCGGGGTGACCCTGGTCGACCTGGACGGCGCCCGCGCCGTGTTCGACCTCGCGCCCGGCGCGGACGAGCAGGCGGTGCTGCACGCGGCGCTGGCCCGCGGCCCGGTGCGCGCGTTCCGCCCGGTCAGCCCGTCCCTCACCGAGATCTTCCGAGAGGTCGCCCAGTGAACACCTGGCAGGCCACCCGGCTGGTCGCCGCCCGGGAGATCCGGGTCAAGCTGCGCGACCGCACCTTCCTGATCAGCACCCTGTTCTTCCTGCTGATCGCCGCCGCCGCGACCATCCTGCCGCCGCTGCTCTCCGGCGGCCCGTCGAGCGTGGCGGTGACCGAGGCGGCGGCCGGCCCGCTGCGCGAGGCGGGGCTGGAGGTGCGGCTGGCGCCCGACGACCACGCCGCCGAGCAGGCCGTCCGCGACGGCGACGTGGACGCCGCCGTGGTCTCCGGGCCGGCGGTGCTGGCCATGGACGAGGCCCCCGACGACGTGGTCGCGGCGCTGAGCACGCAGCCCCCGGTGCGGCTGCTGGACCCCGACGCGGTGGACCCGGTGGTGGCCTTCCTGGTGCCGTTCGCCTTCGCGTTCGTCTTCTTCGTCACCTCGCAGACCTTCGGCGTGCAGATCGCGCAGAGCATCATCGAGGAGAAGCAGACCCGGATCGTGGAGATCCTGGTGGCCGCGGTGCCGGTCCGGGCGTTGCTGGCCGGCAAGATGGTCGCCGGCACCCTGCTGGCCCTCGGGCAGATCGCCCTGGTCGCCCTGGTCGCCGTGGTGGGTGTGCAGTTCGGCGACAGCGGGGGGCTGCTCTCGCTGCTGGCCCCGGCGATCGGCTGGTTCGTGCCGTTCTTCCTGCTCGGCTTCGTGCTGGTCGCGGCCATGTGGGCGGCGGCCGGGGCGCTGGTCAACCGCCAGGAGGACATCGCCGGCGTGTCGATGCCGGTGCAGCTCGCGGTCATGCTGCCGTTCTTCGCGGTGATCTTCCTGAACGACAACGCGACCGCCATGCGGGTGCTGTCCTACCTGCCGTTCTCCGCGCCCACGGCGATGCCGTTGCGGCTGTTCACCGGGGACGCGGCCGGCTGGGAGCCGCTGCTGTCGCTGGTCCTGCTGCTGGTCGCGGCCGCCGCGCTCGTCGCGGCGGGGGCCCGGGTGTACGAGGGTTCGCTGCTGCGCACCAACGGCCGCACCTCGGTCCGGACGGCGTGGCGGTCGCGCGGGACGGTGGGCTGAGCGGTGTCGCGGGGCGCCGGCCTGGCGTACCCCGTCCGGGGCTGACGCACGGCGTGGCCCGGCACGCCCACCACGTGCCGGGCCGCCGCGGCCGGTCGGCCCGTGCCCCGCGGGGATCGGGCGAGGACCACCGGGAGTCGGGACGGACGCGCGCCACCGCCGCCGCGGGCGGC